>NZ_WWKH01001072.1:0-10069 GCF_009865595.1 Streptomyces sp. SID1328
AGCGCCACGAAGTGCTTGGCCACGGCCTTGTCGTCACCGAGGGCGTCCAGCAGCCAGGTACGGGCCGAGGTCGCGTTGGTGATCGTCTCGATCGTCGTGAACGTCTTGGACGCCACGATGAACAGCGTCTCCGCCGGGTCCAGGTCCCGCAACGCCTCATGCAGATCCGCGCCGTCCACGTTCGACACGAACCGCACCGTCAGGTCACGGTCGGTGAAGGCACGCAGCGCCTCGAACGCCATCGCCGGACCCAGGTCGGAACCGCCGATGCCGATGTTGACGATGTTCTTGATCCGCTTGCCGGTGTAACCCGTCCACTCACCCGAGCGGACCCGGTCGGCGAAGCCACTCATCTTGTCCAGCACCGCGTGCACGGCCGGGACCACGTTCTCCCCGTCCACCTCGATCACCGCGTCCCGAGGCGCGCGCAGCGCGGTGTGCAGCACCGCGCGGTTCTCGGTCGTATTGATCCGCTCACCACGGAACATCGCGTCCCGCTGCCCGAACACATCCGTGACGACGGCCAGTTCGCGCAGCAGCCGCAGCGCCTCGGCGTCCACGAGCTGCTTGCTGTAGTCGATGTAGAGGTCCCCGGCCCGGACCGTGTACGTCCGCCCGCGCTCCGGGTCGGCGTCGAACAGCTCCCGCAGGCTCGTCCCGCCGAATCCCTCGCGGTGCTCCTTCAGAGCGGCCCACTCGGGCGTCCGGTTCAGTGCTGTACGGCCTTCTGCGTTCATCTCCGGCTTCCGCCTTCCTTTCTGCGCCTGTCGCCTGTCCTGCCCCGTGTGCCCACTGCGGGACCAACCTAATTGATCACCTGGTGGCCGGGCCGGTGGTGACACCACCCCGCTTCTCGTCCATCGATACGTCCGCCGAGCGCGCCGGTATCAGTGCGAGCACCGCGGCCGCGAAGAGGGCGGCCGTGAGGAGCGCGGGGGCGTTGAGGCCGAGGGAACCGGCGGCGGCACCGCCGAGCAGGGCGCCGAGGGGAGCTCCGGCGGTGGAGGCGGTGCGGAAGGCGGCCGAGATGCGGCCGGTCATCGCGGCGTGGGCGCGCTGCTGCATCAGCGTCACCTGGTTGACGTTCCACACCATGCCCATCGCGCCGAGCAGCAGCATCCCGGCGATCAGCGCGGCCAACTCCCGCACACTGCCCAGCAGGAGCAGCGCGCCGGTCTGCACGGTGCCGCCCAGCAGCAGGGCCCGTACCCGGCCGGGGCGGCCCGCCAGACGCTGGGCCAGGAAGCCGCCGGCGATGCTGCCGGCCGAGTAGGCGGTCATGGCGGCCGCGTATCCGGCGTTCCCCGCGTGCAGCCAGCCGGTGACGTGCAGGACGAGGGTGGCGATCAGGGCGCCCATGCCGATGTTGCACAGCAGGGTGGCTCCGCAGATCGCACGGAGCGCGCGGTCCCGGCAGAGTTGCCGCAGCCCCTCCCCTATGTCGGCGCGCAGGGTGGCGCCGTGCGGGCGCGGTTCTCGTGCGGGTGTCCCGATGCGGAGGGAGGCCACCAGGGCGGCGCCCAGCAGGTAGGTGACCGCGTCGGCCGCGTAGGGCAGGAACACACCGGCCGTCAGCAGCAGCGGCACCAGGGGTCCGCCGAGCAGGCCGCCGGCCAGCTGCTGACCGGTCATCAGGCGGGCGTTGGCGCTGCCCAGGGACTCCGGCCGGACCACGGAGGGCAGCAGGGCGGTCGCCGCGTTGTCGAACAGGGTCTGGAGCGCAGTGAGGGAGAAGGCGAGCGTGATCAGCAGCGGGATCGAGGCGTGACCGAGGGCCACCGCGAGGGCGAACGCGGCGACGAGCAGCCCGCGTGCCACGTCCACGGCCCACATCGCGCGGCGTTGGTCCACCCGGTCGGCCACCGCGCCGCCCAGCAGGCCGAACAGAAGCCAGGGCACATAGCCGCAGGCGGTCACGGCGGCGACGGCGCGCGGGTCGTCGGTCAGCCGCACGGCGAGCAGCGGCAGCGCGGCCGTACGCAGCGCGTCGCCGAAGCGGGAGAGCACGGCGGCGCTCCACAGCCGCCCGAATCCCCCGCGCCACGCGGGCGTTGCCGCCTGCACCACCTGAGCCGTCGTCATGACCGTCCCCCTGAGTCGCAGTTACCTCACTCACAGTAGGGGGCACCACTGACAACGGGGTCCGGCCGTGGGACAGGACAGCTCCGGCCGGGCGCCCTCTCGGGTCCCGGCCGGTGTCAACTCCTAGATCTCGCCCCGCAGTTTGGCGAGCGCTTCGGCGAGGATCGCTTCGCCGTCCGCGTCGCTGCGCCGCTCGCGCACATAGGCGAGGTGCGTCTTGTAGGGCTCGGTGCGCGGCGGGTCCGGCGGGTTGTCCCGGTCCTGACCGGCCGGGAAGCCGCAGCGCGGGCAGTCCCAGGTGTCGGGGACCTGCGCGTCGCTGGCGAAGCTCGGCTGGGTCTCGTGCCCGTTGGAGCACCAGAAGGAGATGCGCAGACGCGGGGCGGACTCGCCGCGCTCGGCCTCGCCCATCGGCCCCGCACCGACCCGGCTTCCCCGGATCGCGTTGCCACTTGCCACGGTCGTAACTCCCTGCGTGATGGTGCCGCGAAGCAGGTCGGCCTATCGCTTCGCCGCGAGCGCCTCAGTCTACGTAAGGCCCAACGCGCGTCCAGTGATGGGAGGTACCGCCTCCGCCCAGACGCAAGCCCCATGATAGGCCGCGCTCGTGAGCGCGTACCGAACATGGGGCCTTACGTGTGGAATCTATGCACTTGTGGGACGTGCGGGGCATCGCGGCTGTACGCGCGGCCCCCGCCTCGGCGGTCCGGTCAGCCGCTCGACTTCATGAGCAGGCCGAGCACGATGATCGACGCGAACCAGAGCACGGCGATGACGACCGTGATGCGGTCGAGGTTGCGCTCGGCGACCGAGGAGCCGCCCACGGAGGACTGCATGCCGCCACCGAACATGTCGGAGAGGCCGCCGCCCTTCCCCTTGTGCATCAGCACCAGCAGCATCAGCAGCAGGCTGAAGACGATCAGGGCGATCGAGAACCCCAAAACCACGGCTGGACCAACTTCCTCGGATTCGGACGGACGGATTGAGCTGGACGGACGGGGGCACGGCACGACGGCCATGCCCCCGCAAGAGTACGACGTATCGCCGCTACCGCCTACTCGCGGACCGGATCACTGATCGCGGAACCGCACGATCTTGACGAACTCGTCGGGGTCCAGCGACGCGCCGCCCACCAGGGCGCCGTCGATGTCCGGCTTGGCCATGATCTCGGCGACGTTGCCGGACTTCACGGAGCCGCCGTACTGGATGCGGATCTTGTCGGCGACGTCCGGGGAGTACAGCTCGGCGAGCTTGCCCCGGATCGCGCCGCAGACCTCCTGCGCGTCGTCGGAGCCGCAGACCTTGCCGGTGCCGATGGCCCACACGGGCTCGTAGGCGATCACGACGTTCTCGGCCTGCTCGGCCGGGACGTCCTTCAGGCCGCCCTCGACCTGGGCGAGGGTGTGGTCGACGTGGGTCCCGGCCTCGCGGACGTCCAGCTCCTCGCCGACGCACAGGATCGGGGTGAGGCCGTTCTGGAAGGCCGCCTTGACCTTGGCGTTGACCACGTCGTCGGTCTCGTGGTGGTACTGGCGGCGCTCGGAGTGGCCGGCGAGCACGTAGGAGCACTTCAGCTTGGCCAGCATCGAACCGGAGATCTCCCCGGTGTAGGCGCCGGACTCGTGCTGGGAGACGTCCTGGGCACCGTACTTGATCTTGAGCTTGTCGCCGTCGACCAGGGTCTGCACGGAGCGCAGGTCGGTGAAGGGCGGCAGGACGGCGACCTCGACGGCCTCGTAGTCCTTGTCGGCCAGGGCGAAGGCGAGCTTCTGGACGTGCGCGATGGCCTCGAGGTGGTTGAGGTTCATCTTCCAGTTGCCCGCCATGATCGGCGTGCGAGTGGTCATGCGGGGTCAGTCCTCCAGTGCGGCGAGGCCGGGGAGCGTCTTGCCCTCGAGGTACTCGAGGGAGGCGCCGCCACCGGTCGAGATGTGGCCGAATGCGTTCTCGTCGAAACCGAGCGTACGCACCGCGGCGGCGGAGTCACCGCCGCCGACGACGGTGAAGCCGTCGGAGTCGACGAGCGCCTGGGCGACCGCCTTGGTGCCCTCGGCGTAGTCGGGGTGCTCGAAGACGCCCATCGGACCGTTCCAGAAGACGGTCTTGGCGTCGGCGAGCTTCGAGGCGTACAGCTCACGGGTCTTCGGGCCGATGTCCAGGCCCTCCTGGTCGGCGGGGATCTTGTCCGCGTCGACCACGGTGTGCTGCGAGGGGGCCTTGGTCTTCAGGTCCGGGAACTCCGGGGAGACCAGGACGTCGACGGGCAGGATGAGCTCCACGCCGTTCTTCTCGGCGCGCTCCATGTACTCCTTGACGGCCGGGATCTGGTCCTCCTGGAGGAGGGAGATGCCGACCTCGTGGCCCTGCGCCTTGAGGAAGGTGTAGGCCATGCCGCCGCCGATGAGCAGTCGGTCGGCCTTGCCGAGCAGCTGGTCGATGACGGCGAGCTTGTCGGAGACCTTGGCGCCGCCGAGGACGACGACGTAGGGGCGCTCGACTGCGTCGGTGAGCTTCTTCAGGACGCCGACCTCGCGCGCGATCAGGTAGCCGGCGTAGTGCGGCAGCCGGGCCGGGAGGTCGTACACGGAGGCGTGCTTGCGGTGCACCGCGCCGAAGCCGTCGCCCACGTACACGTCGGCGAGGGCGGCCAGCTGGTCGGCGAACTCGCCGCGCTCGGTGTCGTCCTTGGAGGTCTCGCCGGCGTTGAAGCGCAGGTTCTCGACGACCGCGACCTGGCCGGGCTCCAGGCCGTCGACGGCCGCGTGGGCGGCGGGGCCGACGGTGTCCTCGGCGAAGGCGACCGGGGTGCCGAGGAGTTCGGCGAGACGCTCGGCTACGGGCAGCAGCGAGAAGGCCGGGTCCGGTGCGCCCTTGGGACGGCCCAGGTGGGAGGCGACGACCACCTCGGCGCCCGCGTCGGCGAGGGCCTTGATGGTGGGAACGACGGCACGGATGCGGCCGTCGTCGGTGATGGTCCCGTCGGCCAGCGGCACATTGAGGTCGGCGCGGACGAAGACCCGCTTGCCGCTCACGCCGTCGGCGAGAAGTTCGTCGATCGTCTTCATTGAGTGGACTCCTGGAGAGGGCTCTTGATGCCCCTGATCGTAAAAGGGCGTGGTCCGTGCGTGAGACAGGGCCCGGACAGCGCGGCCGTGCGCTGCCCGGGCCCTGCTCTCACTTCAAGGTCCTGCGGTGTCGGATCAGAGCTGCTCGCCGACGAAGACCGTCAGGTCCACGAGGCGGTTGGAGTAGCCCCACTCGTTGTCGTACCAGCCGAGGATCTTCACCCTGTTGCCGTCCTGGACCATGGTCAGGGACGAGTCGAAGGTGCAGGAGGACGGGTCGCCGACGATGTCGGAGGACACGATCTCGTCCTCGGTGTAGGACAGGAAGCCCTTGAGCGAGCCGTCCTCGGACGCCTTCTTGAACGCGGCGTTGACCTCGTCCTTGGTGACCTCGCGCTGCAGCTCCACGACCAGGTCGGTCGCCGAGCCGGTCGGGACCGGGACGCGCATCGCGATGCCGTCGAGCTTGCCCTTGAGCTGCGGCAGGACCAGCGCGGTGGCCTTGGCGGCACCCGTGGTGGTCGGGATGATGTTCTCGGCGGCGGCACGGGCGCGGCGCAGGTCCTTGTGCGGGAAGTCCAGGATGCGCTGGTCGTTGGTGTACGCGTGCACCGTGGTCATCAGGCCGCTGACGATGCCGAAGTTCTCGTCCAGCACCTTCGCCATCGGCGCCACACAGTTGGTGGTGCACGAGGCGTTGGAGATGACGTGGTCCTTCGCCGGGTCGTACTTGTCCTGGTTGACGCCCATGACGATGGTGATGTCCTCGTCCTTGGCCGGAGCCGAGATGAGGACCTTCTTGGCGCCGCCGGCCAGGTGCTTGGCGGCGTCGTCGCGCTTGGTGAAGATGCCGGTCGACTCGATGACGATGTCGACGCCCAGGTCGCCCCACGGGATGTCGGCGGGGTTGCGCTCGGAGAGCACCTTGATGGTGTGACCGTCGACCGTGATCGTGTCTTCGGTGTGCGTCACCTCGGCCTTGAGGCGGCCCAGGATGGTGTCGTACTTGAGCAGGTGCGCCGTGGTCGCGGTGTCACCCAGGTCGTTGACAGCCACAACCTCGATGTCCGCACCCTGCTCCAGCAGAGCGCGGAAGTAGTTACGCCCGATGCGGCCGAAGCCGTTGATGCCTACGCGGATCGTCACGAACCGATCTCCTCGTTGGTACGCCGGCCATGCGGTGCCGGCGAGCTGTATTTGGGATGTCCCCGACCACCCACGACCCTACCCCTCCGGGGCCCTTGGGGTGACATCGAGATGGCGCATAAAAGGGCAGGCGTTCCGTACCCGTCAGTAGGGTACGGAACGCCTCGGAACGGCGGTGGATTCACTCCTCTTTGTCAGGGAATGACGGGCACCGCCGACGCACTTTTCACTCGTTCGTGAGCGGGTTGGCTCACCTGATGCGGGGGCCCTCCGCGCACCGTTGAGAGGGGGGTTCGCTCACCTGTCGAGTGCGGTGAGCGCCTTGCGGACGAGAGCGGTCCGTTCGGCCGCCGACGGGACCTGTTCAAGGCCGAATCCGAGCAGCACGGTGTCGTCGGTGGTGACCGCTCCATAGGTCTGGAAGAGGGCGCCGGTGCGGGTCCAGTCCTTCAGCACCGCCGGGCTCCCGGCCGGGGGTCCGGATGCCCGCCAGGGACCGAGGGAGGCCTCGAACCCTTCCGTCTCCTTCGCGTTGCCGCCGACGACGAGCGAGGCGTCGTCGGCGAGCACGCCGTGGCCGCCGGTGCCGGGGTCGGTGATGTAGGAGACGGACAGCTCGATCTGCTTGCCCGCGTAGGCGCTCAGGTCGAAGTCCACCCGCTGCCAGCCCGAGGACCGGCCGGTCAGGCTGTGCCACTGGCCGGTGGTCCCGGTGGCGGTGCAGGTGTTGCCCGTGAGGGTCAGGTAGTGCCTCAGCCAGGGATGCTCTCCGACCAGGAACCCGGCCCCGCACTCGGCGGGCACGGCGTCGGTGGTGGCACCGCCCGCCTCGGGCAGCGTCGTCCAGTCGTCGGCGCCGACGGTGTGGACCTCCACCACCGCGTGGTCGTATCCGCGCTCGGTGTCCCACAGCAGCCGGGTGCCGAAGGCCGGCTTCTCGGCGGCGCCGACACCGGTGAGGTCGATGGTGCGGGTGAGGCGCTTGTAGGCGTCGTCGGTGTGCACGGCGGCGGCCATGTAGGAGCCCGCGTACGGCCCGTACGGGCTGACGGCACCCGTGAACCGGGCCGCCCCCGCGCTGCGGAACCGGGGGTAGGTGGCGGTGGGCAGCTCGTCCGAGGTCACCCCGTAGGCACCGGCCGCGTCGAGGGGGTTGCCCGGTGCGTCGCCGAGCGCGGCGGAGACGCCGTTCAGCGCGCCGGTGCCGGTGATGCCGGTGGCGCCCTTGGTGGAGGTCCGGCTGTAGGCACCCAGGTAGTACTGGCTGAAGTCGTCGGAGAGGCTGCCGCCGCCGAGGTCCACCTCGCCGCCGGCCTGCTCGCCGGCCTCGATCAGCTTGCCGCCCTCGTTGAGGTAGGCGCGCAACTGGAGCTGGGTGGCGTTGCCGGGGCCGTCGGGGCCAGAGTAGTGGACGACGGTGCGGAAGTGGCCGAGGACGCCGAGGGCGTCGGGCGTGCCGCGCCGGGCGGTGTCCCACACGAGGGGCGTGCGGCCGGCCGCCTTCAGGGCGTCGGTGTAGGCGCCGGTCCGGGTCGCGGTCGCGCCCTCTTCGGCCACGACGAGGGTGTCGGCGGTGCCGCGGTCGGCGACGGTGTAGGTGAAGTGGCGGCTCGCCGTCGCACGGCCCGCTCCCGTGAACCAGACCTCGACCCGGTCGCCGGCTCTGCCACCGGGCACCTCGGCGCGGTACTGGTCGAAGTGGAGGTTGTCGTCACCGCCGTAGGTCTCGCCGCCCTTCCACGGGCGCAGGGTGCGCTCATGGGTCCGGCCGCCGTTGACGCGGTACACCAGCCGCTTGTGCCGGACCGCCTTGCGGGCGACGACGGAGACCTGCTGGCCGGTGCCTCGCGCGTAGGAGGTGGTGAAGGTGGCCGGGGTGAAGTCGGGGGCGCTCAAGCCGACCGTGGAGACGGGCCGGTCGGGGTGGGCGGCGGTCTCCGCGACGGAGAGCGCGAACGGCACGTTCTTCTCGAACTCCCGCTGGATCAGCGTCTCGTCGTCCGGGAAGGTGAAGACCGAGCGGCAGTCGTCGGGATTCCAGGCGTCGTCCGGGTCGGACTCGGAGGCGGTCGCGCAGGTGGACATCTCGGGAGTGAACATCGCCATCCCGTTGACGTTGGCCGCCTGCCCGTCCGCCTCGCCGTTGGTGGTGTACAGCTCGGAGGAGACCTGGGAGCGGTAACCGGGGATCGCCGGGTTGTCGGGGGTGCCGGCCAGCGCCCGGTAGAGGACGTCGTCGGGCGTGTCGGTGGCGACCTGCCAGCCGACGCCGTAGAGGAGCAGCTCGGCGGCGGAGTGGTAGTTGATGCCGTACGCGAACCGGACGCGCTTCTCCAGCGCGTCCAGTGCCCTGGTCTCCGGCTCGGAGTTCGCGCTCGGGCCGCGGTAGGTCTCGCTGGCGGGGCTGGGCGAGGAACCCTCGTCGTCGTAGCCCCACTTGTAGCCGAAGTTGCGGTTGAGGTCGACGCCGTCACCGGTGCCGACGACTCCGTCGCCGTTGATGTCGCGCAGGTTCTTCCGCCACAGCCGGGTGCCGGAGTCCTTGAAGGTGTAGTCGTAGCCGTCGGGGTTGGCGGACAGCACGAACCACAGCTCGGTGGTGTCGACGAGCTTTCTGATCCGTTTGTCCGACCGGTAGTTGTCCAGATAGTGGTGCATCAGGCGCCGGGTCATCTCCGGGGTGATCCACTCCCGCGCGTGTTGGTTGGACATGTACAGCACGGCGGGCCGTGAGCCGTCCTTCGCGGTCCGGGCGTTCTTGGTGACCTTGAGCGCGAGGATGTCCTGGCCGCGCACGGTACGGCCGATGGACTCGACCTTGGCGAGACCGGGGTTCTCCTGCGCGGTCCGCAGGATCTCCTCCTTGAGCCCGCCGCTGCCGCTGTACGGGCGGAACACGCCCTGGGCGGCGGCCGCGAGGCGCTTGTTCGCGCCGCTCGGCAGGGCGTGCTCGGTGAGGCGGACGCCCTGTTCTTTCAGGCCGCGGGCCTGCCGGTCGGTGAGGTAGGCCTCGACGGCGGTCCGGCCGCTCGCCCCCACCCGCTCCCCCAGCTCATGGGCGTCCTGGCCCGCCCTGAGCAGCAGGGGCACCTGGGCGCGGGTGACCTCGGCCCGGAAGACCTTGACCTCGTCGCCGCTGCCGGCGGGCGCGCTCTCCCGCGCCTGGGCGACGGGCGTGAGGCAGGCCGCCCCGGCCAGCAGCGCCCCGACGGCGAGGACCGCTCTGGCCGCGGGTCTGGCTGTGGGCCGGGCTGCGGGTCTCACTGGGTGTCTCATGAACCCCCCTCGCGGTGGTCCGCCACAGCGGCGAACAGGTTGCCAGGCTCATGTCACTGCATGATCGAGTCAAGAGCGCCCCAAGGACACGCGAAACGCCGGTGCCGACCACCCGAACGGGCGGCGGCACCGGCGTCTGTGCGGCGTTTTCCCTGCCTTGGCGCCTTGGGGATCAGCCCGCGAGGTTGTCCGCCAGCTCCTCGGAAAGGTTGGCCTCGGTGCTCGGGATACCGAGGTCGGAGGCGCGCTTGTCGGCCATCGCCAGCAGCCGGCGGATACGGCCGGCCACCGCGTCCTTGGTCAGCGGCGGGTCGGCCAGCGCGCCCAGCTCCTCCAGGGACGCCTGCTTGTGCTCCATGCGCAGCCGGCCCGCGGCGGCGAGGTGCTCGGGCACTTCCTCGCCCAGGATCTCCAGCGCCCGCTGCACCCGCGCCCCGGCGGCGACGGCGGCCCGCGCCGAACGGCGCAGGTTGGCGTCGTCGAAGTTGGCGAGCCGGTTG
>NZ_WWKH01001073.1:0-10240 GCF_009865595.1 Streptomyces sp. SID1328
ACCCTGCGGGAGTTCGATCTGCTGGCATTTTTTCTGCGGCATCCGGGCCGCGCCTTCGGCCGCGAGGAGCTGATGCGAGAGGTGTGGGGCTGGGACTTCGGCGACCTGTCCACGGTGACCGTCCATGTCCGCCGGCTGCGCGGCAAGGTCGAGGAGGACCCGGCCCGGCCCCGGCTGATCCGTACCGTCTGGGGCGTCGGCTACCGCTTCGAACCGGAAGCGGCCGCCGGGCCGGAGGAGGACCGACGTGCGTGACAACCTCCTCATCGCCCTGTACGCCTTCCTCGGTGCCGCCGCCTCCGGTCTGGTCGGCGCGGCCGTGCTCCGGCTGGTCCGGCGCCGCTCGCTGACCGCCTCGCTCACCGTGGTCGCGGGCGTCGGCGTGTTCGCCATGCTGGCGGGCACCATGGCGGTGGCATGGGCGATGTTCCTGTCCCCGCACGACCTGCGGGTGGTGACCACGGTCGTCGCCATGGCGGCGGTCGTCTCGTTGGCGAGTGCGCTCCTGCTGGGTCGCCGGGTGGTCGCCCGCAGCCGGGAACTGACCGACGCGGCACGGCACTTCGGCGACGCGGGCGCCTTCTCCGCACCCGCCGCCCCGGCCACCGCCGAACTGGACGCCCTGAGCCGGGAACTTGCCGCGACCAGCGCCCGGCTGGCCGCCTCACGTGAGCGCGAACGCGCCCTGGAGGCGTCCCGGCGTGAGCTGGTCGCCTGGATCTCGCACGATCTGCGGACCCCGCTGGCTGGTCTGCGCGCCATGTCGGAGGCGCTGGAGGACGGGGTCGCCGCCGATCCGGCCCGCTATCTGCGGCAGATCCGCACCGAGGTGGAACGCCTCAACGGCATGGTCGGCGACCTCTTCGAACTCTCCCGCATCCACGCCGGGACGCTCCCCCTGAGCCCTTCGCGGATCTCGCTGTACGACCTGGTGGGCGACGCCCTCGCCGGGGTCGGACCGCTCGCCCGTGAGCACGGCGTACGGCTGGTGGGCGACGGGGTGCGGCCGGTGCCGGTCGAGGTGGACGGCAAGGAGATGAGCCGGGTCATCGCCAACCTGCTCGTCAACGCCATCCGCCGGACCCCGGCCGACGGCACGGTCGCCGTCGCGGCCCGGCGGGCGCCGGAGGGCGTGGTGCTGTCGGTGACGGACGGCTGCGGCGGCATCCCCGAGGAGGACCTGCCCCGCGTCTTCGACACCGGCTGGCGCGGCACGGACGCGCGGACGCCCCCGGCGGGCGCGGGGCTCGGGCTGGCCATCGTCCGGGGGATCGTGGAGGCGCACCAGGGGCGGGCCAGTGTACGGAACATCCCCGGCGGCTGCCGCTTCGAGGTGACCCTGCCCGCCCCGGCCTCCTGACTCAGCCGGTCCCCGCGAACTCCGCCATCCCCTCGGCGAAGGTGACCCCGGGCCGCCAGTGCAGCTCGGTGCGCAGCCGGGCGGAGTCCGCGGTGATGTGCCGCACGTCGCCGAGGCGGTACTCGCCGGTGACCACCGGCTCCGGGCCACCGTGCGCGGCGGCCAGCGCCCGGGCCAGCTCGCCGACCGTACGGGGCTCGCCGCTGCCGGTGTTGTACGCGGTCAGCGTGCCGGGCCGGTCCGGCGCCGTGAGCGCGGCCAGGTTCGCCGCCGCCACGTCCCGTACGTGCACGAAGTCGCGGCGCTGGCGCCCGTCCTCGAACACCCTTGGCGCCTCCCCCCGTTCCAGCGCCGAGCGGAAGAACGCGGCGACTCCGGCGTAGGGGGTGTCGCGGGGCATCCGGGGGCCGTACACGTTGTGGTAGCGCAGGGAGAGCGCGGTGCCGTCGGTGGCGCGGGCCCAGGCGGCGGCCAGGTGCTCCTGGGCCAGCTTGGTGGCGGCGTAGACGTTGCGCGGGTCGGCCGGGGCGTCCTCTCCCACCAGGCCGGGGGCGAGCGCGGTGCCGCAGACGGGGCACGGCGGCTCGAACCGGCCTTCCTTCAGGTCGGCCTCGGCGCGCGGGCCCGGCCGTACGAACCCGTGGGCCGGGCACTCGTAGCGGCCCTCGCCGTACACCACCATCGACCCGGCCAGCACCAGCCGTCGCACGCCCGCCTTCGCCATCGCGGCCAGCAGGACGGCGGTGCCGAGGTCGTTGCGGGAGACGTACTCGGCCGCGTCGTCGACACCGTTGCCGAGCCCGACCATGGCCGCCTGGTGGCAGACGGCGTCCACCCCGGCGAGGGCGCGGGCGACGGCCTCGCGGTCCCGCACGTCCGCGGCGGAATTGTCACGGACGTCGAAGACCACGGCCTCATGCCCGGACGCCCGCAGCGCGTCCACGACGTGCGACCCGATGAACCCGGCACCGCCGGTGACCAATACACGCATGGCCTCAAGCTAGGCGCCCGGACGCCCGCTTCCTCGGTCCACCGCTCCGGCGTCACCACTCGGTAAGAATCCGTGCGCGGTCAGCCCTCGTCCTGGATCACATGCACGGCCGCCTCCTCCGCGCCCGCCGCGCCCCCGTCGATACCGACGTCCTCCGCGACCTCCTCGCTCACCGTGTCGGTGTGCGCGCCCTCGTCCGGGGCGACCAGGCGGCCCGCGCGGGTGTCGCCGACCTCCGGGTCGACCGGTTCGCCCTCCCCGCCGGGCAGGTCACCCACCCCGTCCCCGGCCGGCGCGGACACGTCCGGCACCTCCTGCTCCAGCCGCTCGTCCAGCGTCTCCCCCTCCTGCTGCTCGGCGGCCGTGGTCCCGTGCTTGGTGACGCCCAGGGGCCGCTCGGGCGGGGAGTACCCCTCGTCGAGGATCTCGTCGTAGTCCCGCTCACCGACCGCGTCCTCAAGATCCAGCGGCGCGGCGTCCTCCTGCTCCTCATTGCCGCCGGTGGGCTGGTAGGCGTCGTCCGCCATCGGGGTCTCGTCACTCATGGTCGCCTCCTGGCGCTCGCGGTCAAGCGGTCCCGGTCCGCGTTTCCCGGAGGCGGCCGAATAATCCTGCCCACCGGCGAAACCCCTGCTCAGCTCCGGGGTCGCGCGCGATCCCGTGCGTCCGGCCTCTTGATCCACCGTCGTCGGCGAGGTGTACGGCGGTTTCCGGCGGCTGCGCGACGGGAGGGGGAGCGGCTCGCCGCGCTGGCGGCCGGCACGCGTCAGCCACGGCCGCACGAGTACGACACGCACCCGCCTGCCGTTGAGCGGATCGCCCGGACAGAGAAACTGCCTACGGCTTCGGCGCGCTCGCGGCTCTGATCGGGACGGGCGCGGTGGTCGGGGCCGTTCGCCGTCGTGCGGTATCGGCCGTACCCGAGCCTGAGCCCGAGGCGGAGAGGTGAACGGTCTGCCGTTCCGGGTGAGTCAGTTGACGCTGTCGAAGTTCTCGGCCGTCTCACCCGGCGGCGTCCAAGGGCGGTACCGGGATACCGGGCCGTCTGCACGGCGGCCTCGTTCGTGTCGGCCCGTACGACGGCCGCGCCGGCCTCGGCGAGGGCCCGGGCGGTGGCCGGCCCCATGCCGGAGGCAGCGCCGGTGACCAGGGCGACCTGACCTTCGGCTGTCGCAAGTTGGGCCCATCAGTGTGCCATCCCTTCCCTGCCCCCTCCGCCACCGTCCGAACGAGCCGCTGCCCCGGCTGCCGCGCACAAACCGAAAAGGGTGGCGTGGCACGGTTCGCGAGGAGCACGGCCCACGAGCTGACGCTCCTTCCGGCCCAGGGGCACTTCTGCAGACGCCCGGACTCACGTTGCGTGATGTGCCGAGCCGGTGAAAAATGTGCTTGTAGCGGCTTTTGCAGCGGACCTGTACGCGGAAGCAAGCCGTTGGACCACTCTCGAAAAGTTCTGTCCGCAACGGACAAACCAGTGCGACGTATATCCCGTCTGGATGCACGATGGCCAGAACCACTCGGCGACACGTCCTGCACGTGGCCGGCGCATCCGCCTTGGCAGTAGCGCTCGGGTTGCCCGCAGCTCCCGTGACCCCTCTGCCGGCCTCTCAAGTCCCCAGCGAGGCCCGGGCGGACCTGCCTCGTCGGTCACCGCCTTCTTCACCCGAGCCTCCGTCACCGCGGCCCACTCCCCCATCGACGCCGGATGCTCCGTCGGACACGACATCGGCTCCTTCGTCGACACCGAGCACTCCGCCCTCGACGACATCACCTTCTAGCTCCACACCGAGCGGGACTCCGAGTCCGACCGAGACCCCGCACCCGAGCAAGACGTCGGACACCGACGAGCCGTCCAGTCCCAGCGAAGGCGATACATCGGCGTCCCACGCCGTGACGCAGCAGAAGGAAGACATCGATGAAGTCACGGGAGATCTGAACCACAAGAAGGAGCAAGTTCCGGAGGAGTTGGTCCCCAGCCTGGGGCAACTGACCACAGCCCTAAGGGCGGTGGAGGACCCGGGGACCTCGCCGCAGGAGCGTGAAGGCGTCATCAGGACCGCGCAGGCTCTGAGCTCCACCCTGGACGTGATCGCCGATCCTGAGACACCTCAACCGCTGCGGGGACAGTTGACCGAGCTCGTGAAGCAGGTGACCGCCGCGCTGGACACAGCGAACCAGTCAGGGACATCGCCCGGGCAGCGGCGCACGGTCACCCTGGTCGCGGAGAGGTCGGCGTCCGTCCTGCACATGATCGCTGACCGCGGGACGCCGCAGGGGCTGCGCGCACAGCTGAGCGGGACCGTGAACAACGTGACCACCGCCGTAACCCGTGACCGTCATGCGAGGACCTTGAAGCTCGCGAAGTCAATGACTGCTTCGCTGGCCATCATCAGCGACCCGAACACTCCAGACAAGGAGCGGAAGGAGCTCGCGGAAACCACGCACGAGGCCAGTTCGTCTCTGGAAAATCAGGGTGACTCGGACGAGCAGACCGAGCGCATGAAGAAGAAGCAGGAGGAAGCCGCCTCCGCGCAGGACCTGCCGGACGAACCCCTCCCGAAGGCGGCCGAAGCCTGCACGAATGCCGTCTTCGATTCCGTCTCGGACGACACTCTTAACCGCGATCTCAAGAGTGTAGTACCCGCGAAGTGGAAAACCGAAGGCGTCAACGATTTCTGGAAATCGGACGAATCAGGGGACGACTCCCTTGATGTACTCGTCCAGTTGCTGAATGAGGAATCCGTCAACGCTCGGCTGAAAATCAGACGTCTCATCCCCAAGCTCGCTGATACCGTACCGGCAAGTGAACTCTTCGAGACCCTCGCCACTCCGGGGCTTCATTGCCTCCGGGCGGCCCTGCAACTCGATCAGGATTCCGGAGTCAAATCGGGTTCCTGGGTCAAGATGGCTAAGGAGAAGGAATAGCCTTCAGCAACTCCGCCACGGACACCTCCGAATAGGCATAAACCGTGGATACGCCGAATCTGTCAACTTCTCTTGCTTCTTCGGCAGGATCACCCGCAGCCCCTCCTCCTTTGAAATCATAAGTGGAAGAAATAGAGTATTCAGGGCCTCTTTTCGGTGACCACTCCGCCGTCACATAGCGTGGTTTACGGGTCACGTTTATCAGGTTGTCGTTGTGACGCAACCGGCCGTGATATCTGAGCGTTTCCTCGCACAACGCCGGATGACAGTAGTACGGGCTCTTCTTGATCCACGATGCGTGTGGTTCACTGAAGTGCCCCACGTCGATCCGCCCGCGATCCTTCCTCATGTATGTGACCTGCAGGTCGACGCGCAGAAGGTCGTACCGGACGTTCTTGGGAATCTCAAACACATGCACCCGAGCGTCTTCCTGTCCACTGCCGAGAACTTCACCCGGCCGATAGAATCGCCCGCTACTGATCCGCGTGTATTCGAGTTGATCGACGTGAAGTTCCGCTTCCTCTCTCGTCTCACCCTCCTCGAAGCTATCCTTCCACTGCTGCTTCGCCAAATTACCCTGCCCGGAATACTTGGCAGTTCTGCCGTACACGGTGAAGTCATTGATGACGACGTATACCGAGACCTCTCCAGTGTTCCGGACAGAGAGTTTCAAAGGGACCTGAATGAAGGGGCGTACGCGATCTTCCCGCGCCGTCCCAAATTCCGCCTTCAGTGCGAAACGCATAGGGGCAACTGCTGGTTGGTACATGGTTGAGTACGTCAGACTGAGAGCAGTCAGGAGGGCCGATACGAACACGCCGGCCGCAAATCGCTTGGGTTGCGGAACTCCCTTCCATGTCTTCTCCCGGACCAGCAGGACGAGGGCCCACACCGACCAGCACCAGAGAGGCATGAACGCCAGCATGTAGGGCGTGTACTCCCGCTCTTCGAGCCACATCAGAAGGAGAAGGCTGTCGGTACCGAGCGATATGAGGACACCGAGCAGGACGATCGCACCGGAGACTCTGGACTGCCGTCTTCCCCAGTAGTCGAGTACCGAGATCGCTGCCGCGACCTGTATCAGACTGGACAGGACGAAGAGGGCCCCGGTTATTCGTTGCGCGAAAGTCAGGGCGCCGGAGGCGTCCGGCCATCCGATGATTCCGTTGAGGACCGCGGACGCGACCAGTCCCAGCATCAGAAGGACGCCGGTCACGCGTCTTCTCCAGACCCGGGCGGGCCAGGTACTGCTGTCCCCGCCGCGCCAGCACACTGATGCCGGATCCTCCACATCCACATCCGGGTAACCGAGGCGATCCAGCAGCTTTCGCAGCTCACGCAGCGACCAGGCGGTGCCTACGGTCTCCCCGCCGATGGTCACCCGCCGAAGACCACGACCGTCCGGTGCCTCGACGACGACCCATGGACGGATGTTCATGAAGCCAGCCTCGAACCGGAGCCGGAACCGCGCATGCGGGTTTGCTCCGGTTGGCCCCACGCGGACGGCCCCGTCCTCCAGATGCAGGTAGACCGACCGGCAAAAGGATCACTTGAGGCGGCGTGTGGTGGGCCGCTGAACCCAGCGGTAACCCGTGGCTTCGGCAGCGACCGCGGACGTCCGCGCCCCCAACCGCTCGACTGTTGCGACACCCTTCGGCGAGGAGATCGCCGAGGCCCCGTGACCCGGTACTGAGCCACCCGTCCGCGCCCGCTCACCCGTCCGGATCAATCCGCCCGTCCGCACCGTTACCGCCCCCCGCGCCGGGGCACAGCGGGACCATGGGTAACTACGACAACTCGATCACCGTGGCCGTCCCCGCGGACCGCCTCTTCGACTACCTCGCGGACGTGGAGAACCTCCCGTCCTACCTCCCCCGGCTGACCGCGGTCGAGCCGGAGGGCGGGGACCGGGTCACCGTCACCGCGCACATCGACCCGCCCGGCGAGCCCGAGCAGGACGTCACCAGCGAGGCGTGGATCCATGTGCTGGAGGACGGCAAGAGCCTGGAGTGGGGCGCGCCCGGCCCCGACGACTACCACGGCCGGCTGCACGTGGCCGCGGGCGACGAGGCGGGCAGCTCGCGGCTGACCGTCGAGCTGCACACCGACAACGCCGAGGGCGAGCACGTCAGCCGCGGCCTGGAGGAAGCCCTGCACGGCATCAAGCGCGCCGCCGAGCGGTCCGCCCGCTAGCGGTCCGTCCCTCCCTTCCCCGGCTCCGGCAGGAAGCCCGTGCGCTGGAACCAGGTGAGGTAGCGGGTGAGCACCTCGTCGGTCAGGTCGGGCTGGTGGACTCCCAGGGTGTCCACCGCCTTGGCCGTCTGGTGGGAGTCGAAGCGCCGCCGGTCCATCGCCTCGTGCCGGGTCTGCGGCTCGTCCCCGAGGAAGAGCTGGGCCGCGTTGTCCGGATCGGCGGCGACGCGCGCCTGCCATTCTTCGACGGGGACGGTGTTCAGCTCGTGGCCGAGCCGGGCGGCCGCCGCGAACACGCGGCCCAGGTCCGGGGCGTCCGGGTTGGTGAAGTGGTAGACCTCGCCGCCCGTCTGCACCGCCCCGGCGAGCGCCACGACCGCCCGGCTGACGTAATCCACCGGCACCCAGTCGGTGGAGCCGTACGGCAGGTCGGGCACGGCTCCGGCCTGGAGGCAGCCCTTGATGAGCTGCCACAGCAGGTCCCGGTTCTGGCAGGCGCCGGTGGCGGTGTCGCCGCTGATCCGGCCGGGCCGGTGCACGGTGACCGGCAGACCCCGTGCGGCGGCGAGCCCGACCAGGCCCTCGGCGACCCACTTGCTGCGGGCGTACCCGTCGGGCAGGTCGGCCGGCGGCCCGGTCGGGGTGGACTCGGTGACGACGACCGGGTCGGGTCCGGTCGCCGGGGCGAACACGCTGGTGGTGGAGATGTAGTGCAGGCCCGGTGACGCCGAGTCGGCGAGCAGCCGCAGCAGTTCCTCGGTGCCCGCGACGTTGGGGGCGCGCAGATCCCCGTACCCGGCGGCGAAGTTGACGCGGGCGCCGTTGTGCAGGACCGGACCAAGGCGGCGGACCAGCGCCATGCGGTCCTCCGGGGTCAGGCCGAGGCCGGGGGCGGCGAGGTCACCCGGCACCGCGTTGACCAGGGTCTCGTAGCGGGACTGCCAGAGGCCGTAGTGCTCCAGGTTGGCCCGCAGCCGCTCGGCGGCCCTGAGCGGGTCCTCGGCGCGGACCAGGCAGTCGACGGGGCCGTCGGTGCTCTCGATGAGGTCCCGCAGGAGGAACGCGCCCAGGAACCCCGAGGCACCGGTGAGGAGCGGGCGCGCGCCGGGACGGGCGCCCCTGCGGACGGTGGCCGTGATGTCCGGGGCGAGGCGGACCTCGGCGGCGAGGTCGGGTCCGCCGGCGTACCCCTGCTCCCCCGGTGTGCGCTCCAGCAGGCGGGCGACGCCCTCCACGGTCGGCGCGGCGAAGAGGTCCCGCAGGGACAGGCGCCGGCCGCGGCGTTCCTCGATCCGCTGGGCGAGGGTGACGGCGAGGAGGGAATGCCCCCCGAGGGCGAAGAAGTCGTCGTGGACGCCGACTCGGGGTACACCGAGGGTCTCCGCGAACGCCGCGCACAGCTCGCGTTCCAGGTCGGTGCGCGGGGCGGTGCCCTCGCCGGGCGCGGTGCGCTCGGGCGCGGGGAGGGCCCGCCGGTCGGTCTTGCCGTTGGGGGTGAGGGGCAGGGTGTCGAGCGTGACGCAGGCGGCCGGGACCATGTGGTCCGGCAGCGTCTCGGCGAGCCGGGCGCGCAGTTCGGTGCCGTCGGGGACCCGCTGCCCCTCCTCCGCGACCGTGTAGGCGACCAGGCGCCGGTCGCCGGGCCGGTCCTCGCGGACCATCGCGCAGGCGGAGCCGACACCGGGCAGCGCGGTCAGCGCGGCCTCGATCTCACCCAGTTCGATGCGGAATCCACGCAGTTTGACCTGGTCGTCGACGCGCGCGACGTAGACGAGTTCGCCGTCGGCGGTCCAGCGGGCCAGGTCGCCGGTGCGGTACATCCGGCCGCCCGCGCGGTCGAAAGGGTCGGCCACGAACCGGGTCGCGGTGAGGGCGGGCCGCTCGTGGTAACCACGGGCGAGGCTCGCGCCGGAGACGTACAACTCGCCGACCACGCCGGGCGGTACGGGGGCCAGCCGGTCGTCCAGGACGTGGACGCGGGTGCCGTCGACGGGGACGCCGATGGGCACGGTGCGGTCGGGGGCGAGAGGGCCGTCGGCGGGCTGGAAGGCGCTCATGGTGGCGCAGACGGTGGTCTCGGTGGGCCCGTACGCGTTGACCAGGTACCGGCCGCGCGCCCAGGTGTGCACCAGGTGCGGCGGGCACGCCTCACCGGCGAGGGCGATGGTGGTGCCTTCGGGCAGCGAGCCGGGCGGCATCACGGCGAGCGCGGCGGGCGGCAGGGTGAGGTGGGTGACCCCGCGCTCCCGGACCGTGCCGGCGAGGGCCGGTCCGGGCAGCAGGGCGTCGCGCTCGTCGATCTCCAGGCAGGCCCCGGTGAACAGGCCCATGCACATCTCCCAGAACGCCGCGTCGAAGCTCACGGACGCGAGGTGCAGCACCCGGTCGCCCGGTCCGACCCGCAGCCGCTCGGCGTGGGTCCGGGCCAGCGCGCCGACTCCCTGGTGGGTGACGACGACGCCCTTGGGCAGACCGGTGGAACCGGACGTGTAGATGACGTACGCCGGGTGCGCCGGGTCGGGGTCACCGGGGGCGGGGGCGGACGCCGTGCCCTGCACGAGGTCCCTCACGTGGACGTACGGCACCGGCAGTTCGGGCAGCCGCTCGCGCACCTCGGGGGTGGTCAGCAGCAGGCGCGGCCGTGAGTCCTCGACCATATGGGTGAGGCGCCGGGCCGGATAGTCGGGGTCCAGCGGTACGTAGGCGGCCCCGGCCTTCAGGACGCCGAGCAGGGTGACCAGCAGCTCGCGGTCGCGGGGCAGCGCGACCGC
>NZ_WWKH01001074.1:0-6806 GCF_009865595.1 Streptomyces sp. SID1328
GAGCGGGGGGTGACGGTGACGGGCTACCGCGCCGAGGGCCGGAAGCTGACCGTGCGCTTCCTGGGCGGGGTGTGCGCCGAGTACCGCGCGGCGGCGCGGGAGAGCGCGGACCGGGTGACGGTCACGGTCACCGAGAAGCGCCGGCCGGGCAACTGCATCGCGATCGGCAAGGAGTACGCCCGGACCGTCTCCCTGGACGCCCCCCTCGCGGACCGTGCGGTGGTCGGGGCCGACGGCGACCGGGTGCCGGAGGCGGAGCAGAGCCCGCTGTCCCGCTGACACCTCCGCACACGACGACGGCGGCGGTCCCTCGCGGAGGGGCCGCCGCCGTCGTGTCGCGGCTGTGAGCCGGTTTAGCTGAAGGAGTCGCCGCAGGCGCAGGAGCCGGTCGCGTTCGGGTTGTCGATCGTGAAGCCCTGCTTCTCGATCGTGTCCACGAAGTCGATCGTGGCGCCGCCCAGGTACGGGGCGCTCATGCGGTCGGTGACGACCTTGACGCCGTCGAAGTCCTTCACGACGTCGCCGTCGAGCGAGCGCTCGTCGAAGAAGAGCTGGTAGCGCAGACCGGAGCAGCCGCCGGGCTGGACGGCCACCCGCAGGGCGAGGTCGTCCCGGCCTTCCTGGTCGAGCAGCGCCTTGACCTTGGCCGCGGCGGCGTCGGTCACGATGATGCCGTCGGTGACGGTGCTGGTCTCGTCCGATACGGACATCTACATCTCTCCCAAGTTGTACGGAGACTGCTTTCCGACCAGTGCAACCGGCGCGCCGGCCGATTCATTCCGGGCCGGGCGGACCGTCTGGCCGCGTTTCGCTCTCTCTTCATGCTCGCACACGGGCGGAAGAGGAGGCAGCGGCCCGGTGCCGGAGAGGCCGGGATTCACGTCACATGGACGCTATGGCCATCGTCAAAGTGACGTGAAGCGGTTATGATAGATAACGTCAGTTAGACGAAAAGTAGAAAGGGTAGGTGCCGTGACCACCGCCCAGACCCCGCAGCTCGACGTACAGCCGTCTCCGCTCGCCCTGCTGCTGCTCGGCCGCGGGGCCGACCCGAGGAGCGAGCGGGGCGTCGAATGCCCCGGCGACCTGCCCGAGCCGTCCGACCCGGACCTCGTGGCGCGCGCCCGCGCGGCCAAGGAGAAGCTCGGCAGCAAGGTCTTCGTCCTCGGCCACCACTACCAGCGGGACGAGGTCATCCAGTTCGCGGACGTCACCGGTGACTCCTTCAAGCTGGCCCGTGACGCGGCCGCCCGGCCGGACGCCGAGTACATCGTGTTCTGCGGTGTGCACTTCATGGCCGAGTCGGCGGACATCCTCACCACCGACGACCAGAAGGTCGTCCTGCCGGACCTCGCGGCCGGCTGCTCGATGGCCGACATGGCCACGGCCGAGCAGGTCGCGGAGTGCTGGGACGTGCTGACCGAGGCGGGCGTCGCCGAGCAGGTCGTGCCGGTGTCGTACATGAACTCCTCGGCGGACATCAAGGCGTTCACCGGCAAGCACGGCGGGACCATCTGCACCTCCTCCAACGCCCAGCGGGCCCTCGAGTGGGCCTTCCAGCAGGGCGAGAAGGTGCTGTTCCTGCCCGACCAGCATCTCGGACGCAACACCGCCGTCCGGGACATGGGGATGTCCCTGGAGGACTGCGTCCTCTACAACCCGCACAAGCCGAACGGCGGACTCACCGCCGAGCAGCTCCGGGACGCGAAGATGATCCTGTGGCGCGGGCACTGCTCCGTGCACGGCCGCTTCAGCCTGGAGTCGGTCGAGGACGTTCGTGAGCGGGTGCCCGGTGTGAACGTCCTGGTGCACCCCGAGTGCCGGCACGAGGTCGTGGCCGCGGCGGACTACGTCGGCTCCACGGAGTACATCATCAAGACGCTGGAGGCTGCCCCGGCCGGCTCCAAGTGGGCCATCGGCACCGAGCTGAACCTCGTCCGGCGGCTGGCCAACCGGTTCGCGCCCGAGGGCAAGGAGATCGTCTTCCTCGACAAGACGGTCTGCTTCTGCTCCACCATGAACCGCATCGACCTCCCCCACCTCGTCTGGACCCTGGAGTCCCTGGCCGAGGGCAACCTGGTCAACCGCATCGAGGTCGACCGCGAGACGGAGGCCTTCGCCAAGCTGGCGCTGGAGCGGATGCTGGCGCTGCCGTAGGTTCCCCCCGTACGACGGAGGCCCGCCGGACACCGTGTGGGTGTCCGGCGGGCCTCCGCTCGTGTGGTGCCGGTCAGACTCCGGCCGTCTCCGGCTCGTCCGAGCTGCTCGGCTCGGTCTCCGGGGCCCGCTTCGCCGCCTTCTTCGCCGCTCGGCGTTCCTTTCGCAGCTCCACCATCGCGTAGAGCGTCGGGACGAGGAGGAGGGTCAGGAGGGTGGAGGTGATCAGGCCGCCGATCACCACGACCGCCAGTGGCTGGGCGATGAAGCCGCCCTCGCCGGTGACGCCGAGCGCCATCGGGAGGAGGGCGAAGATCGTCGCCAGGGCGGTCATGAGGATCGGGCGGAGCCGGTGGCGGCCGCCTTCCACGACGGCCTCGACGACCCCGTACCCCTGCGAGCGGTACTGGTTGATCAGGTCGATCAGCACGATCGCGTTGGTCACCACGATGCCGATGAGCATCAGCATGCCGATCATCGCCGGGACGCCCATCGGGGTGCCGGTGAGGATGAGCAGGCCGATCGCCCCGGTCGCCGCGAACGGGATGGAGACCAGCAGGATCAGCGGCTGGACCAGCGAGCGGAACGTCGCCACCAGCAGCATGAACACGATGGCGATGGCCGCCAGCATGGCCAGACCCAGGTTCTTGAAGGCATCGTCCTGGTCGGAGGAGACCCCGCCGATCTCGGCCGTGGCGCCCGCCGGGAGCTTCAGGGCCTTGATCTTCGACTGGAGCTGGGCGCTCACCGCGCCGGTGTTGTCCCCGGTCGGCTTGGCCGTGACGGTCGCCGCTCGCTGACCGTCGATCCGGGTCATGGACACCGGCCCGTCGACCAGCTTCACGGTGGCGATGTCACCGAGCTTCACCGCACCGAGCCGCAGGCCCTTCAAATGGGCCAGCGTGGCGGCCGGGTGGGCGGACCGTACGACGATGTCGCGCTCGGTGTCGTCCAGGACGGCCTTGCCCGCCGGGACACCGCGCACCGACTGCGCGACCGCCGCGCCGAGCTTCTGCTGGTCGAACCCGGCAGCGGCCGCCTTGGCGCCCGCCCGCACCGAGATGCGCGGCACGCTCTGCGCGAGGTCGCTGGTGACGTCGGTGACGTCGTCAAGACCGGCCACGGTGGAGCGCACCTTCTCGGCCGCCGTGCGCAGGGTCGCGGGGTCGGCGGCCTTGACCACGACGCTGAGGTCCTGGTTGCCGAAGGCCGCGCCCGCCGAGACGGTGGTGGTACCCGCGCCGTCCAGCTTCTTCAGCCCGTCCTCCAGCTTCCGCTGCACGTCGGCGGCGGAGCCGGAGTCCTTCAGCATGACCTGGTACGACGCCTGGTTGGTGTCGGTACCGCCGCCGAAGGCGGCCATGAAGCCGGAGGAGCCGACGGTGACCTGGTAGTCCTTGATGCCGTCGATCCCGCCGAGCAGCTTCTCCACCCGCCGGGCCTGCGCGTCGGTCGCGGCGAGGCTGGTGCCGGGCTTCAGCTTCTGCTTGACGGTGAGCACCTGCTGCTCGCCCTGGTCGAAGAAGTTGGTCTTCAGCAGCCCGGCCATCCCGAAGGTGCCGAACAGCACGACGACCGCGATCAGCAGACTGACCAGCCGGCGCCGCGTGGCGAACCGCAGCACCGGGACGTAGACGCGCTGGAGGCGGCTGTCGGCCTCCTTCTCCTCCGCCCGGCGGCGGGCCTCCTCGGCGTCCTCGGGAGTGCCCTTGGGTGCGCGCAGGAACCAGTACGACAGCACCGGCACCACGGTCAGCGACACCAGCAGCGAGGCCAGCAGGGCGGCCGTCACGGTGATGCTGAACGAGCCGAACAGGGCGCCCACCATGCCGCCGACCAGGCCGATCGGCAGGAAGACGGCGACCGTGGTGAGGGTGGAGGAGGTGACCGCGCCGGCGACCTCGCGGACGGCGCCGAGGATGGCCTCCTTGCGCTCCTCGCCGTAGCCGAGGTGCCGCTTGATGTTCTCCAGCACCACGATCGAGTCGTCCACGACCCGGCCGATGGCGATGGTCAGCGCGCCCAGCGTGAGCATGTTCAGCGAGAGACCGCGCGTCCACAGCACCAGCAGCGCCAGCACCACGGAGAGCGGGATGGAGACCGCGGTGACCAGCGTGGAGCGGACCGACGCCAGGAAGACCAGGATGATCAGCACGGCGAACAGCAGGCCGAGCGCGCCCTCGGTGGTCAGGCCGTCGATGGCCTTGGACACCTCGGGGCCCTGGTCGCTGACGACCGTGAGCCTGGCGTCCTTGCCGAGGTCGGCCCGGAGCTTGGGAAGCTGGTCCTCGACGGCGTCGGAGATGGCGACCGCGCTGCCGTCGTGGTCCATGGTGACGTTGACGGCGAGGCTGGGCTTGCCGTCCGTACGGGTCAGCGAGTCGGCCGGGGCCGGCCGCTCCGCGACGGTCGCCACGTCGGCGAGGCGTACGGGCTTGGCGCCGCCCTGGCCCGCGACGCGCAGGTCCTTGATCTGGTCCAGCGAGGTGAAGCCGCCGCCGACCTGCACGGTGCGGTTGGCGCCGTTCTCGTCGAAGGAGCCCGCCGGGACGGACGCGCCGCCCGCCTGGAGCGCCGGGATGAGCGCGGCCGGGCTGAGACCCGCCTTGGCGAGCTTGGCGTCGTCCGGGGTGACGGCGACCTGGAGGTCGCGCACACCGGTGACCTGGACCCGGCCGACACCGTCGATGTCCTTCAGCGCGGGGACGACCGTACGGTCCAGCTTGTCGGCGAGCGCCTGCTGGTCGGTGCCGGAGGACGCGGCGAGCACCACGGTCGGCATGTCGTCGGTGGAGCCGGAGACGACCTGGGGGTCGACGCTGTCCGGGAGCTGGGCGCGGGCCCGGTTGACGGCCTGCTGGACGTCGGTGACGAGCCGCTTGGTGTCGTTGCCGTAGTCGAAGGACGCCATGATCACGGCGTTGCCCTCGCTGGCGGTGGAGGTCACGCCGGTGACGCCGTCGACGCCCTGGAGGCTGTCCTCGATGGGCTCGACGACCTGCTTCTCCACCACGTCGGGCGAGGCGCCCTGGTAGGGGGCGATCACCGAGACCATGGGCAGGTCGATGGTGGGCAGCAGTTGCTGCTTGATCTGGGGTATCGCGATGAGTCCGAAGACCAGCGCGATGAGCGACATCAGGCCGATCAGGGCCCGTTGCGCGAGGCTGAATCGGGACAGCCAGGACATGGGAAGGTGGTCTCTCTTCTGTGAGCGGCAGAAGCTGCGGCGGGACGCGTCTGTGCGCCCACCTCACACCCTGGTCCATCATCGGGGCCCGACCCGTAGGCCCCAGGTCCATTTCCGGGGCGGGCCGGTACTCCCCGCGCAGTAGGGCGGCCCAGGGTCAGTCCGACCTCGGACGGACCAGCCCGGACTCGTAGGCGATGACGACGAGCTGGGCCCGGTCGCGGGCACCCAGCTTGGCCATGGCCCGGTTGACGTGCGTCTTCACCGTCAACGGGCTGACCTCCAGCCGCTCGGCGATCTCGTCGTTGGAGTGGCCGCCGGCCACCAGCACGAGCACCTCGCGCTCCCGGACGGTGAGCGCGTCGAGCCTGGCCAGCCGGGCCGGGTCGGGGGCGGGGGCGTCGGACTGGGCGAGGAAGCGGGCGATCAGGCCCTTGGTGGCGGCCGGGGACAGCAGCGCCTCCCCGCTCGCGGCGAGCCGGATCGCGGTCAGCAGCTCCTCCGGCTCGCTGCCCTTGCCGAGGAACCCGGAGGCGCCCGCGCGCAGCGCCCGTACCACGTAGTCGTCGACCTCGAAGGTGGTCAGGATGACCACGCGGACGTGGGCCAGGGCCGGGTCGGCGCCGATCATGCGGGTGGCGGCGAGGCCGTCGGTGCCGGGCATCCGGATGTCCATCAGGACGACGTCGGCGGCGCACTCCTTGGCCAGCCGGACCGCCTCGGCGCCGTCGGACGCCTCGCCCACCACGGCCATGCCGGGCTCGGAGTCGACCAGCACCCGGAACGCGCTGCGCAGCAGCGCCTGGTCGTCGGCGAGCAGGACGCGGATGGTCATACGGGCTTCCTCTCGGCCCCGGCGCGGGTCTGGACCGGCAGGATGGCATGGACGCGGAAGCCGCCGCCGTACCGGGGGCCGGTGGTGAGGGTGCCGCCGAGCGCGGTGACCCGCTCGCGCATGCCGAGCAGCCCGTGCCCGCCGCCGGTGCCGGTCGCCCCGGTGGCCCCGGCGCCGTCGTCCAGCACGCTGACCTCGATGTTCGGCCCGACCCGTACGACGCTGACCTCGGCCTTGGCGCCGGTCCCCGCGTGCTTCTGAGCGTTGGTGAGGGCTTCCTGGACGATCCGGTAGGCGGCCAGGTCGACGGCGGCCGGGAGGTCGGTGCCCTGGTCGGCGCGGGCCACCTGGACGGGGAGTCCGGCGTTGCGGAAGGTCCCGGCGAGTTCGTCGAGGCGGCCCAGGCCGGAGGCGGGCTCGGTGGGCGCGGCGGGGTCGTCGGACTGGCGGAGCAGGCCGACCGTGGCGCGCAGTTCGTCCAGCGCGGAGCGGCTGGCCTCGCGGACGTGCGCGAGGGCCTCCTTGGCCTGGTCGGGACGCCGGTCCATGACGTGGGCGACCACGCCTGCCTGCACGTTGACCAGGGCGATGTGGTGGGCGACCACGTCGTGCAGTTCGCGGGCGATG
>NZ_WWKH01001075.1:0-6014 GCF_009865595.1 Streptomyces sp. SID1328
GGCGGCGTCCAGCGCCTCGGGGTCCCGCCCGCACAGGTGCGGCAGCCGGGCGCGCGCGGCCGCGAGGTCGCCGCGCTCCAGGGCGCGGCCGACGGCAGACGCCTCGCGGGCGAGCGAAGTACCGCCCACGACGGCCCAGGTGGCGGCGGCGGTCAGCGCGGCGGAGGCGGCGGGGCGAGGACATACGGCGCGTACGGCGCGCGCGGCCACCACACCGAGCGCGGTGGCGCCTCCGGCGCACACCAGGGTGTGCAGCGTGCCCCAGCCGCGGTGGTCGTGCCACAGCACGCGCTCCACGCGCCCGGCGGCCCGCCCGAAGGCGGCGACGGGGTGCATGCGCTGGGGATCGCCCAGGAGGAGATCACCGAGGAGGCCGGCGGCGGCACCGTACGCGTACGAGCGATCGGCGCCCATCGGCTAGCTCGCCGTGGGCGTGCCGGTGTTCCTGGTGCGGGTTCTCGGGCGGCGGCCGGGCATCACGGTAGTCCTCACTCAGGGTGTCCACGCCCTGGTTCGACGAGACCGGCGACGAGAGTTCCTGGCTCCCGGGGACTTCTCCCCGGTGACAGTGGCGGGACCGCGCCGGATTCGCACCGGCTTCCTCTGCTGTCGCCGTACATGGCCCGCGAAGTCCACCACGCGCCCGGAAGGGTCGTCAACCTGCCCGTGACCTGCGGGAGAAGAGTGTGTGGAGCCCCACACCGGCACCGGTGGGAACAGCGGAAGGCCCCGCGCGGCAGATGCCGTGCGGGGCCTTCCGAGTGCGGGGAGACACTCCCTAGGCGACGATCAGGTAGAAGCCGTACGCCACCGCCGCCGCGCAGGCGGCGAAGCAGGCGTAGGCGCCGGTCACCGCGAGCGGGGCCGAGCCGCCGGTGGCCACCGCGCGCTCGCGGCGGGCCAGTCCGCTGACGCCGAGGGTGAACAGGCCCACCAGGGCCACCGTCGCCACGAGGCTGACGCCGAAGACGGAGCCGAGGGCCGCCCAGTCGATCTTCATGGGGATGTTCCTCCAGTTGCCGGGGGGTCAGACCCGGGCGGACGGCGCGGTGGTGGCGGGGGCGGGCGTGGACTCGGCGGCGGCGGCCGGGATGGTGGCCGTCAGGTCGTCCGCGACGATGCCCACGGGGGGCGGGGTGACCATGGCCATCGCGGTGGTCACCACGCCGGCCGGCTCGGTGTACTCCTCGGCGGTGACGTGGGTGTGGTCGATGACCTCGCGGCGGGAGATCTTCCAGATGGCGAAGCTGGAGCCGATCAGGAAGAGCGCGACCAGCCCGGTGCCCCAGTCGCCGAGGCCGGTCACGGACTCGGCGCCCGCGCCGACCAGCGCGGCGGCCGGCAGGGTCAGCGCCCAGGCGACGAACATCCGGGTCGCGGTGGACCAGCGGACCACTCCGCCCTTGCGGCCGAGGCCCGCGCCCATCACGGAGCCGGAGACGACGTGGGTGGTGGAGAGGGAGAAGCCGAGGTGCGAGGAGGCCAGGATCGCGGTCGCGGCGCTGGTCTGCGCGGCGAAGCCCTGACGGGGCTCCAGGTCGGTCAGGCCCTTGCCCATGGTGCGGATGATGCGCCAGCCGCCGATGTAGGTACCGAGCGCGATGGCCAGGCCGGCGGAGAGGATCACCCAGGTGGGAGGGTTGGAACCGGGGGAGAGGGCACCGCCCGCGATCAGCGCCAGGGTGATGATGCCCATCGTCTTCTGCGCGTCGTTGGTGCCGTGCGCCAGGGAGACCAGGCCGGCCGAGGCGATCTGGCCGGCGCGGTAGCCCTTGCGGGTCGCCGGGGTGTCGCCGTCCCGGCCGATGCCGTAGGAGAGGCGGGTGGCGACCATCGTGGCGAGACCCGCCACGATCGGCGCGGCCACCGCCGGGAGCAGGACCTTGGTCACCAGCACCTCGCCGTGGACGGCGCCGAAGCCCGCCGAGGCGACGGTGGCACCGACGAGGCCGCCCATCAGGGCGTGCGAGGAGCTGGAGGGCAGGCCCACCAGCCAGGTCAGCAGGTTCCAGAGGATCGCGCCGGTCAGGGCCGCGAAGATGACCTCGGGACGGATGCCGGTCTCGTCGACGAGACCCTTGGAGATCGTGTTGGCGACCTCCACCGAGAGGAAAGCGCCCACCAGGTTGAGCGCGGCGGACATGGCCACCGCGACCTTGGGCTTGAGAGCGCCGGTCGAGATGGTGGTGGCCATCGCGTTGGCGGTGTCGTGGAAACCGTTCGTGAAATCGAACGCGAGTGCGGTTATCACCACTATCGCGAGGATCAGCGAGAAGCTTTCCATTTACCCAGGCAATCGTTCGAAGTCGTTGGCGGGATGAACGTAGGCAACCTGGGTGAACGGAAGGTGAACTGGGCCGGGCGCCTTGGTGCCGGAAGCGGGACCCCGGATTCCGGGGGCTTCGGGAGGCCTTGCGGGGCCTGTTCAGCGCCCGCGCGCGAAGGCCCGCAGTCGGGTGGCGGAGCCGCCGAAGAGATCCTGGTCACCCGGCAGTTCTCCCTTGGTGCCGTGCTGCCAGAAGGTCCAGTACCGCCAGCCGCCGGGCAGCCTGCCCGCCCCGGCGGAGCCGTGGCTCGCGATCCACAGCGCGTGGTCGGCGGCGAAGGCGCGGCTGTTCCCGGTGCAGGCGGTCCACCAGTTGGCGGTGGTGTAGATGACCGGGCGGCGGCCGGTCTCCCGGCGCACCTCGTCACTGAAGGACCTGATCCAGCGCACCATCCGCGTCCGGCTCAGCCCGTAGCACTTGTGGTGCTTGTCGTACGGGTTGTACTCGATGTCCAGCGCGGGGGGCAGCGTCACCCCGTCCGCCCGCCAGTCGCCGCCGTGCCGGACGAAGTACGCGGCCTGCGCGGCACCGGAGGAACGGTTCGGCAGCGCGAAGTGGTACGCGCCCCGGATCAGGCCGGCCCGGCGGGCGCCGTTGTACTGGCCGGTGAAGTAGGGGTTGCGGTAGGCCGTGGCCTCGGTCGCCTTGATGTACGCGAACCGGGCGCCCTCGGCGCGGGCCGCGTACCAGTCGACGCTCCTCTGGTGCGAGGAGACGTCGTGGCCCTTGGGCTGGGCCCTGCGCAGCTCCGGCTCCGCGGTCAGCGGGGCGTGGGCGGCGGTGAGGGCCCCGGTGAGGGTGAGGGCCGACAGGGCCGCCGCGAGGACGCCCGTGCGGCGACGGGTTGATGAGCGGTCACGGGCCATGCGGTCCCCCGGCGAGACGTGGTCCAGCGGCAAGAGGGATCAGTGAAAGCCGGGGGATCGGCGGAAGTGTGGCTATTTCTGGTGTTTTCGATCGGTTTCGCTCGTTCGGCGGCGCGTGGAGGGGGCCGAAGCGGGCACACGGCCGGCCGCCTCCTGGCAGGATCGCGGCATGGCGGAACAGCGGCGGGACGCGGACGGCGACGAGGCGCGGGCCTGGGACGAGCTGGTGGCCACCGCCCGGCGGACCGTCGCCGACGGGCTGGTCGTCGGCACCTCCGGGAACGTCTCCGTACGGGTGGGCGACACCGTGCTGGTCACCCCCTCGGGCGTGCCCTACGACCGGCTCACCCCGGCCGACGTCACCGGCGTCGGCCTGTCCGGCCGCCAGGTGCTCGGGTCACTGGTGCCGACCAGTGAACTCCCCATGCACCTCGCGGTGTACCGCACCACCGGCGCCCGCGCCATCGTCCACACCCACGCCGTGCACGCCACCGCCGTCTCCACCCTGGTCACCGAGCTGCCCGCCATCCACTACATGACCGGCGCCCTGGGCGGCCCCGTACGGGTCGCCCCCTACGCCCCCTACGGCACCCCCGACCTCGCCGCCCATGTGCTCCGGGCCCTCCAGGACCGCTCCGGCTGCCTGCTGCGCAACCACGGCACGCTCACCTACGGGGACACCCTGGACCGCGCCTACGACCGCACCGCCCAGCTGGAGTGGATGTGCCGCGTCTGGCTCACGGCGTCCTCCGTGCCGGGGCTCAGCCCGTCGCTGCTGACGGAGGCGGAGCTGGCGGAGGCGGGGGAGCGGCTGCGGGGGTACGGGCAGCGCTGAGCGTCGAGGGCTCCACTGGCCGGGACGCGCCCGTCCCGTGACACTGGACGCGTGCGCAAAGTCCACATAGTCGCCGCCGCGATCGGTGCCGTGCTGGCCGCGGGCGCCGCGTCCGTGGCCGTCGGAAGGCTGGCCAGCGGTGCCGCGCTGAAGCTTCCGTCCGGACGCCCGCTGCCCACCGAACCCCGGCTCACCGTGCACGGCCTGGAGGGCGGCCGGATCACCCTCACCCGTGATCTCGCCTCCCGGCGCCCCGGCGTCTACGGCCTCGCGGGCAACGGCTCGCACGCGGTCGTCGGGGAGGTGCTGGAGGGGGCCGAGCAGAGCCCGGACACGGTCGTACGCCGTCTCGAACGTCTCACCCACGGCGCCTTCGCCCCCGGCGACCCCGCCTGGCTCACCCCCAACGCCTACGTGGGCGACCCCGGCTCCGCCCTCGGCCTGGAGTACGCCGACATCGACATCCCCGGCGAACTCGGCCCGCTCCCCGCCTGGTTCGTGCCCGGTCCCCGGGACACCTGGGTCATCGCCGTGCACGGCCTCGGCACCACCCGCGAGCAGTCCCTCAACGTCATGGGGATGCTGCACGCGCTCGGACTGCCCGTACTGGCCCTCGCCTACCGGGGCGACATCGGCGCCCCGCGCTCCCCGGACGGCCTGAGCCACCTCGGCGAGACCGAGTGGCGGGACGTGGACGCGGCGATCCGGTACGCCGTCCGCTACGGCGCCCGCCGGGTCGTCCTCCTCGGCTGGTCCACCGGCGCCACCATGGCGCTGCACGCCGCCGAACGCTCCTCGGTACGGGACCGGATCGCCGGGCTGATCCTCGACTCGCCCGTCCTCGGCTGGGAGACCACCCTGCGCGCCCTGGCCCACGCCCGCCACGTCCCCGGCCCCCTGCTGCCCCTCGCGGTACGCGCCGCCCAGGGCCGGGCCGGCATGCGCACCGCCCGCCACGCCGTGGGCGTCGAACACCTCCAGGTCCCCACCCTGATCATCCACGGCCCCGACGACAAGGTGGCCCCCTGGGCCGACTCCCGCCGCCTGGCCGCCCGCCAGCCCGGCCTCGTATCCCTCCACTCCGTCCCCAAGGCCCCCCACGCCGCCATGTGGAACGCGGACCCCACTTCGTACGAGGACCTCCTCCGCCGCTTCCTCACCCCACTGCTGTAGCGGCCCGGGCCCCGCGGACCCCCGCGGGAACCCCCGGTCATGGCCCTCTCTGTTGCCGCGTGTGACTTCCCGTTTGGGTTTTCGGACCGTCAACCGGAAGACTGCACCCGTGACGTCCCGTATCCCGCGCGACTCCAGGCTTCGACTCGTCCGACCGCGACCCCTGGCCGCCGCCCCCAGAGCTGTGAACCAGCGGCGCACGCGCCGCACCGTGCCCCGGCCGCCCGAGGGGACGCCGGCCCCCGCCGAACTGGCGAGACTCGCCCGGACCGTCCTCGCCGGGGCGGTCCGGGTGGCCCGATGGGCCGACGAGGCCCTGGGGCCCGGCAGCGACGCCGCCACCGCCGACGGCAAGGCCACCCTCTCCGACGCGACCGCCGAGCGCGCCGCCGCCGACCTCGGCCTTACCCCCGCGCAGATCCGCGCCGACTGGGACACCGCCCGCCTCTCCGGCCTGGTCGAGGTGCACGGCGACAGCGCCCGCCCCGGCTGGCGCCTGCGCGCCTGGGACCGGGACGACAGCGCCGTCCTGCGTGGCTGGGTCGCCCTCTTCGACGCCTGGTCGCTGGCCTCCCCCGAGCCGCAGGGCCAGGAGCCGGCCACGGTCGCCGAGGTCGTCTCGGCCATGCCCCAGGTCCTCTCCTTCCTCCAGCTCTCCGCGGGACCCGTCCCCGTGGAGCAGCTGCTCGACCTGCTCCAGCAGCGGGTCACCGAACTGCGCACCGAACGCTGCGAGGTCACCTACGCCCCCGGCGCCGTCGAGGCCCCCGTCCTCACCGCCCCCGCCCCGGACGTCCCCCTCGCCCCCCTCCT
>NZ_WWKH01001076.1:0-5479 GCF_009865595.1 Streptomyces sp. SID1328
ACCTCGGACATCTTCGGCACGGGCGTGGAGTTCTACGCGAACAACGCCTCCGACCCCGGTGACTACCTCATCGGCGAGAAGATCGACATCAACGGCGACGGCACCCCGCTGCGCTACATGGACAAGCCCAGCAAGGACGGCGGCTCGGCGGACTACTGGTCCTCCTCGGTCGGCAGCAAGGACGTGCACTACTCGTCCGGCGTCGCCAACCACTTCTTCTACCTGCTGTCCGAGGGCAGCGGCGCGAAGACGGTCAACGGGGTCTCGTACAACTCCCCGACCTACAACGGCTCCACGGTCACCGGCATCGGGCGCGCCAAGGCGCTCCAGATCTGGTACAAGGCGCTGACCACGTACATGACCTCCACCACCAACTACAAGGCGGCCCGCACGGCGACGCTGAACGCGGCCTCCGCGCTCTACGGCTCCGGCAGCGCCGAGTACAACGCGGTGGCGGCGGCCTGGTCGGCGGTCAACGTCAGCTAGTGGTCCAGTAGTTGAGACTGGGCGCCCCCTGGAAAGGTGATCTTCCGGGGGGCGCCCTAGTCTGGTGCCCATGTCCTCGGCGCCCTTCACCTACGAGCCGGTCGGCGCTACCCGCGACGATCTCGCCGTCTGCCCGCCCGGCTTCCACCACCTCTTCTCCCGCACCCGGATCGGCGAGGGTCCGGGCGTCTTCCGCCGGGCCACGGAGGCGGTCCTGACCTGGGAGATGCACCGCGCGATGGGCGTCGGCATGGAGACCACCGCCGAGCGCGCGACCCCCGGCACCGAGGTCACGGTCAACCTGGCGGGCATGATCAAGGCCCCTTGCCGGGTCGTCTGGGCCGCCGACGAGCCCCGCCGCGCGGGCTGGGCCTACGGCACCCTGCCCGGCCACCCCGAGGACGGCGAGGAAGCCTTCGTCGTCGAGCGCACCGGCGACGGCACGGTCTGGCTCACGGTCGCCGCCTACAGCCGCCCCGCCAAGTGGTACACCCGCACCGCCGGCCCCGTCGCCCGCGCCCTCCAGCACGCCTACGCCCGCAGGTGCGGCGCCACCCTGAAACGCCTCTGCGCGGACGAGGACGAGAGCTAGGGCCGCACGACGAGCCTGCCGGGGCTGGGCCGGCGGACGGCCCACCCCCGGCAGCGGACCACTCAGCGCAGCAGCACCCCCGCCGACTCCACCGCCTCCTCCGAAGGTGCGGTCACCAGGCCCGTCTCCGCCGTGGAGGCGAGGAGGCGGTGGGCGGGGAGGATGCGGACGGTGTAGCCGAAGGGGCCGGTGCGGTCGAGGAAGAGGGGGCCCTCGTAGAGCCAGCGGCCCTCCAGGTCGGGGCTGCCGACCGGCTTCAGCGGGTTCGTGCCGGCGTCGGTGATGCGGTCGCCGGAGTCGACCCGGCCGGAGACCACCTGCACCTCCACGTCGTCCGGGGTCAGCTCACCGAGCCCCACCCGCACCCGCACCCCGACACTGGAGCCCAGCTCCGCGGTGGCGGTGGGCGCGGTGGTCTCCACGTGGTCCACGCTCACACCGGGCCACGCGGCACGCACCCGCGCCTTCCAGTCGGCCAGTTCGCGCGCGGTGTCCGGGGCGAGCGCGCGGTGGGCCTGGGCGGCCGGGGCGTAGAGGCGCTCGACGTACTCGCGGACCATGCGGCCGGCGAGCACCTTCGGGCCCAGCAGGGTGAGGGTCTGGCGGACCATCTCGATCCACCGGTCGGGCAGCGAGGCCCGGCCGCGCTCGTAGAAGCGGGCGGTGACCCGGCCCTCCAGGAGTTCGTACAGCGCGGCGGCCTCGATGTCGTCCCGGCGCTCGTGGTCGGTGGCCGCGCCGTCCGCCGTGGGGATGGCCCAGCCGAAGTCGGGCTGGAACCATTCGTCCCACCAGCCGTCCTGCACCGACAGGTTGAGACAGCCGTTCAGCGCGGCCTTCATCCCGGAGGTGCCGCACGCCTCCAGGGGGCGCAGCGGGTTGTTCAGCCAGATGTCGCAGCCGGGATAGAGCTTCTGCGCCATCCCCATGCCGTAGTCGGGCAGGAACACGATCCGGTGCCGTACCCGCGGGTCGTCCGCGAACCGCACCAGCTCCTGGACGAGCTTCTTGCCGCCGTCGTCCGCCGGGTGCGCCTTGCCCGCCACCACGATCTGCACCGGCCGCTGCGGGTGCAGCAGCAGCTCGGTCAGCCGCTCCTTGTCCCGCAGCATCAGGGTGAGCCGCTTGTAGGAGGGCACGCGCCGGGCGAAGCCGATGGTGAGCACGTCGGGGTCGAGCACCCCGTCGATCCAGCCCAGCTCGGCGTCGGCCGCCCCGCGCTGCCGCCAGGAGGCGCGCAGCCGGGACCGTACCTCCAGCACGAGCTGTTCCCGCAGGGTGCGGCGCAGCTCCCAGATCTCCTGGTCCGGGATCTCCGCGACCGCGTCCCAGCGCTCGGACCCGCCGACGGTGAGCGCGTCCTCGGCCCGCTGCACGCCGAGCTGGCGCGAGCCCAGCCGCAGTACCTCGGGGGCGACCCAGGTCGGGGCGTGCACCCCGTTGGTGACCGAGGTGATCGGCACCTCCTCGGCGTCGAACCCCGGCCAGAGTCCCGCGAACATCTCCCGGCTGACCCGCCCGTGCAGCAGGGACACGCCGTTGGCCCGCTGGGCCAGGCGCAGCCCCATCACGGCCATGTTGAACAGGCCCGGCTCGCCGCCCGGGTAGGTCTCGGTGCCCAGCGCCAGCACCCGGCGCGGGTCGAGACCGGACAGCTCGGCGTCTGGCCCGAAGTGCCGGGCGACCAGGTCCCGGTCGAAGCGGTCGATGCCGGCGGGCACGGGAGTGTGCGTGGTGAACACCGTCCCGGCCCGTACGGTCTCCAGCGCCGCGTCGAAGTCCAGCCCCAGCCTGCCCAGTTCGGCGATGCGCTCCAGGCCGAGGAACCCGGCGTGCCCCTCGTTGGTGTGGAACACCTCCGGCTCGGCGTGCCCGGTGAGCCGGCAGTAGGTGCGCACCGCGCGGACACCTCCTATGCCGAGCAGCATCTCCTGCAGCAGCCGGTGCTCGCTGCCGCCGCCGTAGAGCCGGTCGGTGACGCCGCGTTCGGCCGGGTCGTTCTCCTCCACGTCGGAGTCGAGCAGCAGCAGTGGCACCCTGCCGACCTGTGCGACCCAGATCCGGGCGTTCAGGGCGCGGCCGCCGGGCAGCGCGAGGGAGACGCGGGCGGGGGTGCCGTCGTCCTCCTTGAGCTGGACGAGAGGCAGCTCGTTGGGGTCGAGGACGGGGTAGTGCTCCTGCTGCCAGCCGTCGCGGGAGAGGGTCTGGCGGAAGTAGCCGTGCCGGTAGAGCAGTCCGACGCCGATCAGCGGGGCGCCCAGGTCGCTGGCGGCCTTGAGGTGGTCGCCGGCCAGGATGCCGAGGCCGCCGGAGTACTGGGGCAGGGCCGCGGTGATGCCGAACTCGGGCGAGAAGTACGCGACCGCGGCGGGCAGCCCGTCACCCTGCTGCTGGTACCAGCGGTCGCCGGTCACGTAGTCGTCCAGGTCGTCGGCGACCGCGGTCAGCCGGCGCAGGAAGCGCCGGTCCTCCGCCAGCTCGGCGAGGCGCGCGGGGCTCACCCGGCCCAGCAGCCGGACCGGGTCGCCCTCGGCGGCCGCCCAGTGCTCGGGGTCGACGGACTGGAACAGGTCGCGCGTCTCCGCATGCCAGGACCAGCGCAGGTTGCGCGCCAGGTCGCTGAGCGGCCGGAGGGGTTCGGGGAGAACTGGACGGACGGTGAACCGACGGATCGCCTTCACATTCACCTCGGACGCGTCGCATGGTGAGACGCACGGCGCTGTACGTCTCGTCGTCATTGTCGACGGTAGTGGTTACCGGGGCGTCACCGAGGACGCATCCGGGTGAAGCGGCCCGATTACGGCACATCAGGTACGCAGGGGAACGGAGCGCGGACGAGGGGCGCGGGGTGCGCAAGCGCCGGGAAGTGCCGGGAATTGGCCGAACCCCGCCGTACCGGGGGGAGTCAAGGCACGCCGGGCGGGAATCCGGGAGACGTAAGGCCGGGCCCGTACGCAGTTGTACGCGCGAGTAGTTAACCAAAGTTCCGGATTGCCCACCCGAACGGGGTGGGAAGGCTCCCCCGGTACGACGCACCAGGCACCACAGCACCGCAGCAGGAAACCGTCGCCCGCACACCCGGCCCACACTCATGTCGACGCGGACAGGAGCGGTCATGCCCGCCACGCACCACTCGTCAGCACCGGTGACCCCCGGCAAGGCGGCCGGCAGAAAACCGGCCCGGCCGGCCCACAAGGCCCCACCGCCGGACGCGACCCCGACCGCCGCGCCCGAGCCCCCCGCAGGGCAGCCCGTGACGGGCCGTATCCCGGTCCTGGACGTGCGGCCGGTGGTCCAGGGCGGGCGCAGGCCCGCGAAGGCGGTGCCCGGCGAGGTCTTCGAGGTGTCGGCCACCGTGTTCCGCGAGGGGCACGACGCGGTCGCCGCCGACGTCGTGCTGCGCGACCCGGACGGCCGGCCCGGCCCCTTCACCCCGATGCGCGAACTCGCCCCCGGTACCGACCGCTGGGGCGCCCTGGTCAGCGCGGACCGGCCCGGCACCTGGACCTACTCGGTGGAGGCGTGGTCCGACCCGATCGCCACCTGGCGGCACACCGCCGAGATCAAGATCCCGGCCGGCATCGACACCGAGGCCGTGCTGGAGGAGGGCGCGCGGCTGTACGAACGCGCGGCCGCGGGGGTCCCGGCGAAGCTCCGCGACACCGTGCTGGACGTGGTCACGGCCCTGCGCGACGAGGACCGTCCGGCCGCCTGGCGCCTGGCCTCGGCCCTGGCCCCGGAGGTCTCCGAGGTCCTCGCCCGCCACCCCCTGCGTGAACTGGTGACGGCCTCCGACCCCCTCCCCCTGCTGGTGGAGCGGCAACGGGCGCTGTACGGCTCGTGGTACGAGTTCTTCCCGCGCTCGGAGGGGACGCTGGACGAGCCGCACGGCACGTTCCGGACGGCGGAGAAGCGTCTTGAGGCCATCGCGGAGATGGGCTTCGACGTGGTCTACCTGCCTCCGATCCATCCGATCGGGACCACGCATCGCAAGGGCCGCAACAACACGCTGACCGCGACCCCGGACGACGTCGGTGTCCCCTGGGCGATCGGCTCCTCCGAGGGCGGCCACGACGCCATCCACCCCGACCTCGGCACGCTCGAGGACTTCGACCACTTCGTGGGCCGGGCAGGCGAGTTGGGCCTCGAAGTCGCCCTGGACTTCGCCCTCCAGTGCTCCCCGGACCACCCGTGGGTGGAGAAGCACCCGCAGTGGTTCCACCACCGCCCCGACGGCACGATCGCCTATGCCGAGAACCCGCCGAAGAAGTACCAGGACATCTACCCCATCGCCTTCGACGCCGACATGGACGGCCTGGTCACCGAGACGGTACGGGTGCTCCGCCACTGGATGGAGCACGGCGTCCGCATCTTCCGCGTCGACAACCCGCACACCAAGCC
>NZ_WWKH01001077.1:0-6535 GCF_009865595.1 Streptomyces sp. SID1328
CCCCCGGATGCGGTAAGACCCTGATCGCCAAGGCCGTCGCCAACTCGCTCGCCAAGAAGGTCGCGGAAGTGACCGGACAGGCCGCGGGCAAGAGCTTCTTCCTCAACATCAAGGGCCCCGAGCTGCTCAACAAGTACGTCGGCGAGACCGAGCGGCAGATCCGCCTCGTCTTCCAGCGTGCCCGTGAGAAGGCCAGCGAGGGCACCCCCGTCATCGTCTTCTTCGACGAGATGGAATCCCTCTTCCGCACCCGCGGCTCCGGCGTCAGCTCCGACGTCGAGAACACCATCGTCCCCCAGCTCCTCGCGGAGATCGACGGTGTCGAGGGCCTCCAGAACGTGGTCGTGATCGGCGCCTCCAACCGCGAGGACATGATCGACCCCGCCATCCTCCGGCCCGGCCGGCTCGACGTGAAGATCAAGATCGAGCGCCCGGACGCCGAAGCCGCCAAGGACATCTTCGGCAAGTACCTCACCGAGCGCCTCCCGCTGCACTCCGACGACCTCGGCGAGCACGGCGGCGACAAGGAGATCACCGTCCAGAGCATGATCCAGACGGCGGTCGAGCAGATGTACGCCGAATCCGAGGAAAACCGCTTCCTGGAAGTCACCTACGCCAACGGAGACAAGGAAGTCCTCTACTTCAAGGACTTCAACTCCGGCGCCATGATCGAGAACATCGTCGGCCGCGCGAAGAAAATGGCGATCAAGGACTTCCTCGACAAGAGCCAGAAGGGCCTCCGCGTCTCCCACCTCCTCCAGGCGTGCGTGGACGAGTTCAAGGAGAACGAGGACCTGCCCAACACCACCAACCCCGACGACTGGGCCCGCATCTCCGGAAAGAAGGGCGAACGGATCGTCTACATCCGCACCCTCATCACCGGAAAGCAGGGCGCGGACACCGGACGGTCCATCGACACGGTGGCGAACACCGGTCAGTACCTGTAAACGGCGGAGCGGCTGCGGATGCCCGCCACGGGCATCCGCAGCCGCTCGCTTTTCAGGCCACGACCGGAGCAGTCAATGACGGAAATGATCTCCCCACCAGTGCAAAGGCGTTCTAGGCTCTTTCCTACCGCCGAGTCGCGCAGTGCGGGGACGGGCACCGCACACGCACCGGAGCGCCAGCGGTACGCGAGCGGCATCCAAGACAGAGGGTGCCGCCGGGCAAGGAGGGCCGCATGACCGTACGGCGAGTAATGGGCATCGAGACGGAGTACGGCATCTCCGTCCCCGGCCACCCCAATGCCAATGCCATGCTCACCTCGTCCCAGATCGTCAACGCCTACGCGGCCGCGATGCACCGGGCCCGCCGGGCCCGCTGGGACTTCGAGGAGGAGAACCCGCTGCGCGACGCGCGAGGCTTCGACCTCGCCCGGGAGGCCGCCGACTCCAGCCAGCTCACCGACGAGGACATCGGCCTCGCCAACGTCATCCTCACCAACGGCGCCCGGCTCTACGTCGACCACGCCCACCCCGAATACAGCGCCCCCGAGGTCACCAACCCGCGCGACGCCGTCCTCTGGGACAAGGCGGGCGAACGCATCATGGCCGAGGCCGCCGAACGCGCCGCCGCGCTCCCCGGCGCCCAGCCCATCCACCTCTACAAGAACAACACCGACAACAAGGGCGCCTCCTACGGCACGCACGAGAACTACCTGATGAAGCGGGAGACCGCCTTCTCGGACATCGTGCGCCACCTGACGCCCTTCTTCGTCTCCCGCCAGGTCTTCGCGGGCGCCGGCCGCGTCGGCATCGGGCAGGACGGCCACGAACACGGCTTCCAGCTCAGCCAGCGCGCCGACTACTTCGAGGTCGAGGTGGGCCTGGAGACCACCCTCAAGCGGCCCATCATCAACACCCGCGACGAACCCCACGCGGACGCCGAGAAGTACCGCCGCCTCCATGCGATCATCGGCGACGCCAACCTCTCGGAGATCTCCACCTACCTCAAGCTGGGCACCACCGCACTGGTCCTCTCCATGATCGAGGAAAACTTCATCGCGGTGGACCTCGCGGTCGACCAGCCCGTCCGCACCCTCCACCAGGTCTCCCACGACCCCTCCCTCCGGCACCTGGTCACGCTCCGCAGCGGACGGACGCTCACCGCGGTGCAGTTGCAGATGGAGTACTTCGAGCTGGCCCGCAAGTACGTCGAGGAGCGCTACGGCGCCGACGCCGACGACCAGACCAAGGACGTCCTCGTCCGCTGGGAGGACACCCTCACCCGGCTGGAGAACGACCCCATGAGCCTGGCCGCGGAACTCGACTGGGTCGCCAAGCGGCAGCTCATGGAGGGCTACCGCCGTCGCGACGACCTCGACTGGGACGCGCCCCGGCTGCACCTGGTGGACCTCCAGTACGCCGACGTGCGCCCCGAGAAGGGCCTCTACAACCGCCTGGCCGCCAAGGGCCGCATGAAGCGGCTGCTGGACGACGCGGAGGTCGAGCGGGCGCGCACGAAGCCGCCGGAGGACACGCGGGCGTACTTCCGGGGGCGGTGCCTGGAGCAGTACGCGGACGACGTGGCCGCGGCTTCATGGGACTCGGTCATCTTCGACCTTCCCGGCCGCGATTCGCTCCAGCGGGTGCCAACCCTGGAACCTCTTCGCGGAACGCGAAATCACGTCAAGGAGCTGCTGGACCGGTGCCGGACCGCTGATGAGCTGGTCAGGGTGCTGTCCGGCAATTGAAACCCCGGTCCGGGGCTTTGATTCGGCTCCCTTCGCAGGGTGGAAATCCCGGCGTCAGGGAATCATCGAGATGGCCGCCGTACGTTCCTTGAACTACGGGGCCGATGTCGGACCCGGCTTGTAGGGTCTGATCATCAGCGAACGGCGAACTGAGCGGGGTGAGGGTTATGGCGACCAAGGACACCGGCGGCGGCCAGCAGAAGGCCACACGCTCCACCGAAGAGGTCGAGGAGCAGACCCAGGAAGCACAGGGCTCCGAAGACCTCAAGGAACGACAGGAAAAACTGACCGACGACGTGGACTCGGTCCTGGACGAAATCGATGACGTACTTGAGGAAAACGCCGAGGACTTCGTGCGCTCCTTCGTGCAAAAAGGCGGGGAGTAAAGGCAAATTGGCGACATCGCCTTCGAAGTAAAGGGTGCGGGGGAGTCGGGTGGTCGAGGAACCGAACGCGAAACGCTGCGGGAAGCGTGAGCGGAAGCTGCCTCCCGCAGCGTTTGCGCGGGACCGGAACCGGCGTGACGGCCTTCAGGTCTATTGCCGGGAGTGCGTGGCGGAATACGGCGCCGCGCACTACCGGCGCCGTCGGGAAGCCATGGGGAAGCCGGCTCGGGAAAAGGTGGACGTGCCGGCGGGGCACAAGCTCTGTCTGAAGTGCGGCGAGGTCAAACCGTGGGCCGAATGGCATCGCAACTCGTCCGCCTCGGACGGGCTGTCCACGCGCTGCAAGACATGCCGTGCCGCAGAGGGCCGTGCCGGTCATCTCAAGCGCAGCTACGGCATCACCGAGGCCGAACGCGACGCCATGGTCGCCTCTCAGCGCGGGCTCTGTGTGATCTGTCTGAATGCCCCGGCCGCACATGTGGATCACTGCCACAAGACGGGTAGGGTCCGTGGCGTACTGTGCTTCAACTGCAATTCGGCCATCGGCAAGCTGGGGGACGACCCCGGGGCCGTACGCCGGGCCGCCGCCTATCTGGAAGGAAACTCGTGGAAGCCAATACTCGTGGCACCGGGCGTCTACCAGCTGCCTTCCTGACGCCTGGGTCGTCCTCCTTCATGGACTTCCTGTCGGACCATCAGCCGGAGCTGCTGCCGGGCAAGCGGACGCTGCCGCCGGTGCAGGGCGTGATCGAGGCCCCGCACGGGACGACGATCGTGGCCGTGACGTTCCCCGGAGGCGTCGTCCTCGCCGGTGACCGCCGCGCCACCATGGGCAACGTCATCGCCCAGCGGGACATCGAGAAGGTCTTCCCGGCGGACGAGTACTCCGCGGTCGGCATCGCCGGCACGGCGGGCCTGGCCGTGGAGATGGTCAAGCTCTTCCAGCTGGAGCTGGAGCACTTCGAGAAGGTCGAAGGCGCGCAGCTGTCCCTGGAGGGCAAGGCGAACCGCCTGTCGACGATGATCCGCTCCAACCTCGGCATGGCCATGCAGGGCCTGGCCGTGGTCCCCCTGTTCGCGGGGTACGACCTGGACCGCGAGAGGGGCCGCATCTTCTCGTACGACGTGACGGGCGGCCGCAGCGAGGAGCACAACTTCGCCGCGACCGGCTCGGGCTCGGTGTTCGCGCGCGGTGCGATGAAGAAGCTGTTCCGTGACGACCTGACCGAGGAAGAGGCCGCCACCCTGGTGGTGCAGGCGCTGTACGACGCGGCCGACGACGACTCGGCGACCGGTGGTCCCGACGTCGCGCGCCGGATCTATCCGATCATCACGGTGATCACCGAGGACGGTTTCCGCCGGCTGACCGAGCAGGAGGCGTCCGAGCTGTCGCGCGCGGTGCTCCAGCGGCGGCTGGAGGAGCCGGACGGGCCGCGGGCCGCCCTGCTCTGAGCGGGCGCTCTCGGTCTTCGCAGTGAGGTGATCCCAGTGACCATGACAGAAAGGGACGGATAACCGGTGTCGACGCCGTTCTATGTCTCACCCCAGCAGGCCATGGCGGACCGCGCCGAGTACGCCCGCAAGGGCATCGCGCGCGGTCGCAGCCTGGTGGTCATTCAGTACGCCGACGGGATCGTGTTCGTCGGTGAGAACCCGTCCCGTGCGCTGCACAAGTTCAGCGAGATCTACGACCGGATCGGCTTCGCGGCCGCCGGCAAGTACAACGAGTACGAGAACCTGCGCATCGGCGGTGTGCGGTACGCGGATCTGCGTGGTTACACCTACGACCGTGACGACGTGACCGCGCGCGGTCTGGCGAACGTGTACGCGCAGACGCTGGGCACGATCTTCTCCTCGGCGGCCGAGAAGCCGTACGAGGTGGAGCTGGTGGTGGCGGAGGTCGGTGAGACGCCGGAGGGCGACCAGATCTACCGGCTGCCGCACGACGGTTCCATCGTGGACGAGCACGGGTCGGTGGCGGTCGGCGGCAACGCGGAGCAGATCAGCACGTTCCTGGATCAGCGGCACCGGGACGGGATGAGCCTGGCGGAGGCGCTGAAGCTGGCGGTGCAGGCGCTGTCGCGGGACACCAACGGCGGTGAGCGGGAGATTCCCGCGGAGCGTCTCGAGGTGGCGGTGCTGGACCGGACGCGGCCGCAGAAGCGGAAGTTCAAGCGGATCGTGGGCGGTCAGCTGTCGCGGCTGCTGGCGGCGAACGGTGCGACGACCGAGGCGGAGAGCGCGGACGATCCGGACGAGGCGTCCGGCTCCGAGAAGGAGTGAGGCGCGCGCTGCGCGGTGTTTGTTCAGGTGCCCTCGGCCGGTTTCCGGTCGGGGGCACTGTGTGTGGGTGGCGCGGGAGGGCCTCAGGAGGGCCGTGGCGGGGCCGTGGAGGCTCGTGGGATGAGCTGGACCGGGATGTCCCCGTGCGGGGGCTCGCGGCCTTCCAGGACGGCGAGGAGGGCCTCCATGCCGCGTTCCCCGAAGAGTTCGGCGTCGAGGCGGACGGTGGTCAGCTCGGGGTCGAGGGCGGTGGCGAGGGCGAGGTCGTCGAGGCCGGTGACGGAGAGGTCGTCGGGGATGCGCAGGCCGAGGCGGCGGGCGGCCTTGTAGGCGCCGGCGGCGAGTTTGTCGTCGTCGCAGACGATGGCGGTGGGGCGGGGGCCGGGCGTGGTGAGGGCGGTCTCGGTGGCGGCGCGGGCGGCGTCGATGGTGATGGGCGCGTGGGCGGTGGTGAGCCGGGTGCCGGGTGTGGCGGCGAGGCGGCCGGCGAGTTCGCGGGCGCGGATCTGGAAGGTCCAGGAGGGGATGTCGGCGGCGAGGTGGAGGAGGTGCCGGTGGCCGAGGCCGAGGAGGTGGTCGGTGACCTGGCGGACGCCGTCGGTGATGTCGAGGTTGACGGTGGCGGCGCCGAGGCTGCCGGCGGGGTCGCTGTCGAGCATGACGAGGGGGAGCTGGTCGCCGCTGATGGCGGTGAGGGCGTCGGCGGCCATGGAGGAGGCGATGACGCCGTCGAGGGCGGCCTGGGCGCTGGCGAAGGGGTCGCGGGCCGGGCCGACGCCTTCGGGGGAGGGGTAGAGGACGACGCCGAAGCCGTGCCGGGCGGCGACGCGGGCGGCTCCGGTGTAGACGCCGGCGAAGAATTCGGTGGTGAGGGCGGGGACGACGAGGAGGACGGTGCGGGTGTGGCCGAGGCGGAGGTTGCGGGCGGCGAGGTTGGGGCGGTAGCCGAGGTCGGCGGCGGCCTGGCGGACGCGCTGGGCGGTGGTCTCGGAGACGCGGCCGCGCCATTTGTCGCCGAGGACGAGTGAGACGGCGGCCTGGCTGACTCCGGCCGCGCGGGCGACGTCACGGCTGGTCGGGCGCGTGCTGCTGCGTGCCACCGCGGGCGTGCTCCTCTGGGTGCTGTGGGTGCTGTGGGTGCTGTGGGGGCCGGGTGCTGGGGGCCGGGTGCTGT
>NZ_WWKH01001078.1:0-12348 GCF_009865595.1 Streptomyces sp. SID1328
TCGTCGTCACCCACGAGATGGGCTTCGCCCGCTCGGCCGCCAACCGCGTGGTCTTCATGGCGGACGGCCGGATCATCGAACAGGCCGCCCCCGAGCAGTTCTTCAGCAATCCGCGCAGCGACCGGGCCAAGGACTTCCTGTCCAAGATCCTGCACCACTGAGCCCCGGGCCGGGCTCCCGCACCGACCGTGCCGTCCCGGCCGTCCGGATCTCCGGGCGGCCCGGTGCCGTCCGCGCGGCGGCCCGCGTCCTCGCGCTCTCTCTCACGTTCGCTCCGTCACGCATCACGCAAAGGATGTCCACCATGAAGCTCCGCAAGGTCACCGCCGCCTCCGCCGTCGTGCTCGCGCTCGCCGTGTCCGTCACCGCGTGCGGCGGCGACAAGAAGGACGACGCCTCGGGCGGCAAGAAGATCAAGATCGGCATCAAGTTCGACCAGCCGGGTCTCGGTCTGCAGGAGCCGGACGGCTCCTACTCCGGCTTCGACGTGGACGTCGCCACCTACGTCGCCAAGAAGCTCGGCTACCAGCCGAACCAGATCGAGTGGGTCCAGACCAAGAGCGCCGACCGCGAGAACGCCCTCCAGCGCGGCGACGTCAAGTTCATCGCGGCCACCTACTCCATCACCGACGAGCGCAAGCAGAAGGTGGACTTCGCCGGCCCCTACCTGCTGGCTCACCAGGACCTGCTGGTGAAGAAGGGTTCCAACATCACCAAGGGCACGGACCTCAACAGCAAGAAGCTGTGTTCCGTGACCGGATCCACCTCGGCGCAGAACGTCCAGAAGACGATCGCCCCGAAGGCCAACCTGCGTCCGCTGTCCGGCTACTCGGAGTGCGTCGCCGGTCTCCAGAGCGGCGCCGTGGACGCGCTGACCACGGACGACTCGATCCTCGCGGGCTTCGCCGCGCAGGACAAGTACAAGGGTCAGTTCCAGCTCGTGGGTCTGAAGCTCAGCAACGAGAACTACGGCATCGGCGTCAAGAAGGGCGACTCCGCGACCGTCGACAAGATCAACAAGGCGCTGGAGCAGATGGTCGCCGACAAGTCGTGGGACAAGGCCGTCGAGAAGAACTTCGGGCCGGCCCACTACAAGAACGAGCCCGCCCCGAAGATCGGCGACATCGTCAAGTAGTCCCGGCACCACGACGCGAGGACCTGGCGGGCTCCGCACGGTCCACGGCCCGCGCCGCCGTCCACCGCTTCCCGGACGGCGGCGCGCCCCGACCACCCCGTAGGCCACACACCCGGAAGCGCGGGAGAACGTGTTCGACTTTCTTGAAGGCTACGACGTCCTGGGGGCGTTCTGGACGACGGTGCAGCTCACCGTCTTCTCCGGCGTCGGCTCCCTCGTCTGGGGCATCCTGCTGGCCGGCATGCGGGTCAGCCCTGTCCCGCTGATGCGCGGGTTCGGTACCGCCTACGTCAACATCGTGCGGAACATCCCGCTGACGATCATCATCCTGTTCACCTCGCTCGGCCTGGCCGACATCTTCGGCGTCACCATGGGCAACGAGGACTTCAAGATCCAGGGCTTCCGGCTGGCCGTGCTCGGACTGGTCGCCTACACGGCGGCGTTCGTGTGCGAGGCGATCCGCTCCGGCATCAACACGGTGCCGCTCGGGCAGGCCGAGGCGGCCCGCGCCATCGGGCTGAGCTTCTCCCAGACGCTGCGGCTGATCGTGCTGCCGCAGGCGTTGCGCTCCGTCATCGGCCCGCTGGCCAACGTCCTGATCGCCCTGACCAAGAACACCACGGTGGCGGCCGCCATCGGCGTGGCCGAAGCCGCCACCCTGATGAAGACGATGATCGAGAACGAGGCCCAGACCGTGGCCATCGGTGCCGTCTTCGCCCTCGGCTTCGTGGTACTGACCCTGCCGACCGGCCTCCTGCTGGGCTGGCTCGGCAAGCGACTGGCGGTGAAGCGATGAGTTCCGTCCTCTACGACACGCCCGGCCCCCGCGCCCGGACGCGCAACGTCGTCCTCTCGGTGGTCTTCTTCGTCCTGCTCGGCCTGGTGCTGTGGTGGGCCGTGATGAAGCTGGACGACAAGGGCCAGTGGGCGTGGGCGCTGTGGAAGCCTTTTACCACCAGCGAGGCGTGGACCACGTATCTGCTGCCCGGCCTCGGCAACACCCTGAAGGCCGCCGCGCTGTCCATGGTGATCGCGCTGCCCCTGGGCGCGATATTCGGCATAGCCCGGCTGTCCGACCACCGCTGGGTCCGCGTACCGGCGGCCGTGGTCGTGGAGTTCTTCCGCGCCATCCCGGTGCTGCTGCTGATGCTGTTCGCCGGGGAGTTCTACGTGCGCTCCACCGACATCCCCAGTGACTCCCGGCCGCTGTACGCCGTCATCACCGGCCTGGTGCTGTACAACGCCTCGGTGCTGGCCGAGGTGGTCCGGGCGGGCATCCTCTCGCTGCCGAAGGGGCAGACGGAGGCCGCCTACGCCATCGGCCTGCGCAAGGGCCAGACGATGGCGGGCATCCTGCTGCCGCAGGCCGTCACCGCGATGCTCCCGGCCATCGTCAGCCAGCTCGTGGTGATCGTGAAGGACACGGCGCTCGGCGGTGTCATGCTCCAGTTCACCGACCTGCTCAACGCCCGCAGCACCCTGGCGGCCAACTACGCCAACGTCATCCAGAGCTTCGCCGTGGTGGCGGTCCTCTACATCGTGCTGAACTTCCTGCTCACCTCCTTCGCCTCGTGGCTGGAGGGGCGGTTGCGCCGCAGCACGCGCGGTACCGGCGCGGTGCTCGGGGCCGGCACGGTCGAGGACCTCAACGCGGGTGAGGTCGGCGGCTCGGTGCCTGTGGGCAAGACCGGCTGACACCTGTTCAGACGTGCCTCTCGGGGGCCGGGACGGCGTGCACGCGCCGTCCCGGCCCCCATTGCGGTCCTGGGCGCCGTGCCCGATCCTGGTGGGGTGATCGCCACGGGCCCCGGTCACTTGACGCATACTCTGCCAATGGGTTGCATACGTTCTGTGATCGTGCACCCCGCTTCACCTTCCTGTTCCCGCGTGTTCGTCGAGGCATCGTCATGGGCAGGGGGCGCCACACCGTGGACCCGGTGATCATCGTCGGAGCGGGGCCCGTCGGGCTCACGCTCGCCCTGGCGCTGGCCCGCCAGGAGGTGCCGTCCGTCGTCCTCGACGAGACCGGCGGCAAGGACGAGCCCCGGCCGGCGCGCACCGTCGTCCTGCGCGAGGACACCGCGGCACTCCTGGAGCGGCTGACCGCGGTCCGGGCCGGTGACCTGGGGCTGCGCTGGAGCGGCTGGCGCTCGCAGCGGCGCAGGCAGGTGGTGGGCGAGATCGCCTTCGCGGCCGGGGACCCCGCGCCGCTCCACGTCGAACAGCACGTCCTCACCGCCGCCCTGCGCGCGGCCGCCGACGCGGAACCGCTGATCGAGGTCGCCCTGGACAGCCGTCTCGACTCCCTCGAACAGGAGCGCTCCGGTGTCACCGCGCACACCCGCGGCCCGCGGGGCACGTGGTGGCGGGGCAGTCATCTGGTCGGCTGTGACGGCCCCCGCTCCACGGTCCGCAAGCTGATGGACATCCGCTTCCCCGGCCGAACGGCGGTGGAGCGGCACGCGGTCGCCACCCTGCGCGTCGAACTCCCTTGGGAAGGCAGTGCGTTGCTGCACCGGATGCCGCCGTGGCGGTCGTCCGGCCATCCCTCCACGGAGGTCAGCGCCCGCCCGCTGCCGGACAGCACCTGGCGCCTGGACTGGCTGCTGCCGGCCGGCAAGGATCTGATCACGCCCGAGTTCCTGGTGAGTAACGTCCGCAAGACCCTCGCGGGCTGGACCGGGGGCGCGGTCCCGGCCTACGACCTCCTCGACACCGGTGTGCACGCCGTCCATCACCGGCTGGCCCGCCGCTGGCGCTCCGGCCGGGTCTTCCTCGCCGGGGACGCCGCCCACCTGCTCGGCGCGCTCGGCACCCAGGGCCTCGACGAGGGGCTGCGGGACGCCGACAATCTCGCCTGGAAGCTGGCCGTCACCTGGCACCACGGCGCGCACGAGGGGCTGCTCGACAGCTATCAGGCCGAGCGGCGCGCGGTGGTCGCCGCCCGGCTGCGCGCCGCCGACCAACTGCTCCCGGTGCTGCGCGGCACCGGCGGACTGCGCGGCTACGTGCCCGGCGCGTCCCGCAATCACGACACCCTGATGGCGGACGGTCACCTGGGGCGCGGTGCGCTCGGTGAGCCGGGGGCGTACGCCGCCTCGCCTCTCGCGCCCCGCTACCTGGAGGGCGAGATCCCGGTCGACACCGAGCCGGGCGCGCCCGTCACCGATGTACGGGTCACCGCGGAGGACGGTTCCTTCGTGCGGCTGCGCGACCGGCTGGGCCGGGGGGCGCTGCTCGTCGTCCTGATCGCGCCGGGTACGGGGGTGTGGGACCGCAAGCACTGGATGTCCGCCGGGGTCATGCCCCGGCTGGCGGCCGCGGTGACCGCGCTGCCGCACCGGGCGGAGCTGCTGGTCGCGGAGAGCTATCCGGGAGCCCCGGCGCACAGCGTGCTCCTGATCCGCCCGGACGGCCATCTGGTCACCGCGCTCAGCGGGGTACGGCCCGCCGATCTGTACGCGGCGGCGGAGGCCGCGCTCGGGGGCGCGGTGCCGCTGGAGGACGCTCTGAAGGAGGAGGCGGAGGCCGGTTCGGGGGCGCGCTGACCTCGGGCGCGGTCCCTCGCTGTCCACATGATGACGACCGATTGACCGGAGTGCGGCGGCATGCTGTACTCCGAATCGTGACCGACACCCATGTATGCCTGTGGCGGAGGGTCCATATGGACCTGCTCCGCTATGCGGGCTGCGTGTGTCGCCCGTCCTGCTGAATTCGCATCCCCCTTCTCCGGGCGCCGTCGCGCGCCCGTTCGGCGAACCCTTTTCAGGACGGTGCACGTGTCTGTCTCCCCCCTCACCTCCCCCATGCGCACCTCGGCCCCCAGCCAGGCCGAGCTGCTCGACTTCCTCCGGCGCGCCGCCGCCGACGCGGAACTGATCGCCTCCCTCCCGCTCGACCCCGAGGGCCGCACCTGGCTGCGGCTGGAGGGGCCGGGCGGCAGTGAGGCGTGGCTGATCGGCTGGCCGCCGGGCACCGGCACCGGCTGGCACGACCACGCGGACTCGGTCGGCGCCTTCCTCACCGCGTCCGGCGAACTGCACGAGAACTCGCTGGCCGCCCGGCTGCCCACCGACGGCTGGCGGACCCTGGAACTCACCGGGGACGTCGACCGCGAACGCCGCCTCGGCGCCGGCCAGGGCCGCGCGTTCGGCCGGCACCATGTGCACGAGGTGTTCAACGACTCCCCCGACCGGCACGCCGTTTCGGTCCACGCCTACTACCCGCCGCTGCCGCGCATCCGCCGCTACAGCCGTACCGGCCAAGTGCTCCGGCTGGAGCAGGTCGAGCGCCCGGAGGACTGGCAGTGAGCGGCGACGGCGACACGCTGCGTCCGGTGGGGATCGATGAGCTGCTGGAGCGGGTCCGCTCCGGCTACCGGCGCATCGAGCCGCGAGCGGCGCACGATGCGGCCCGCGACGGCGAGGCCCTGCTGGTCGACATCCGGTACTCGGCGCTGCGCGACCGGGACGGGCTGATCCCCGGCGCCCTGGTGATCGAGCGCAACGAGCTGGAGTGGCGGCTCGATCCGCAGGGCAGCCACCGGGTGCCGGAAGCCACCGGCCACGATCTGCGGGTCGTGATCATCTGCAACGAGGGCTACGCGTCCAGCCTGGCGGCCGCCTCCCTGCACCAGCTCGGCCTGCGCCGCGCGACCGACCTGGTGGGCGGCTTCCAGGCATGGCGCGCAGCGGGGCTGCCGGTGGAGCCGGTGGCCTGAGTAGTATGTCCGCTCGGGGCTCGGCGTCCTGAGCGGACCCTCCTGTCCGACCGTCAGAAACCGTCCTCCGCCAGGAACTCCGTGTCCTCGCCCTCTTCCTCCAGCGCCTGACGGACGACGCGGAGGGCCATGCCCTCGGGATACCCCTTGCGGGCGAGCATCCCGGCGAGGCGACGCAGCCGTTTGTCCCGGTCGAGCCCACGGGTGGCCCGCAGCTTGCGGTCCACCAGCTCGCGGGCGGTCGACTCCTCCTGCTCGGAGTCGAGCTGTCCCACAGCCTCGTCGATCAGCGCCGAGTCGACGCCCTTGGTGCGCAGTTCACGGGCGAGGGCGCGACGGGCCAGCCCCCGGCCGTGGTGCCGGGACTCCACCCAGGCGTCCGCGAAGGCACCGTCGTTGATCAGTCCGACCTCCTCGAACCGCGACAGCACCTCCTCGGCGACCTCGTCCGGGATCTCCCGCTTGCGCAGGGCGTCCGCGAGCTGCTTGCGGGTGCGCGGGGTTCCGGTGAGCAGACGCAGACAGATGTTCCGCGCCTTCTCGGCCGGGTCCGCCTCCGTGGAGGACACCCCTTGCCCGGCCCTCGACGAGCGCGGGGTGTCCTCGTCCGTGCCGGCGGGCTCCCCGAAGCCGCGCCGCCGACGGCCGCGCCGGGAGGAGCCGCCCCCGTGGGGCCCCTCCGAGCCTGTGCCGTCCCACCCGGACCGGTGTGGTGCCGGGTGGCTGTCCTCGAGTCCGTCCGCGTCGTCACCGGGCGCGGCCGTGGCCGGATCGCGTCCGGTGCCCCTCCCCCGTGGGGCACCGGACGCGGAGTGGTCGTACTCGGCCCAGTCGGTTCGTCGCGTCACGGGTCAGCTCTTGGCTGCGGCGGCCTTGGGCTTGGCGGCCTTGGCCGCGGCGGGGGCCGCCTTGGCGTCCGTGGCCTTCGCGTCGGCGCCCGGGGCGGTGACCGCGGCGGCGTCCGTACCCGGCTCGGCGGTCGGCTTCTCGGGACGCACTCCGACGCCCAGCTTCTCCTTGATCTTCTTCTCGATCTCGTTGGCGAGGTCGGGATTGTCCTTGAGGAAGTTGCGGGCGTTCTCCTTGCCCTGACCCAGCTGGTCGCCCTCGTACGTGTACCAGGCACCGGCCTTGCGGACGAAGCCGTGCTCCACGCCCATGTCGATCAGACCGCCCTCACGGCTGATGCCCTGGCCGTAGAGGATGTCGAACTCGGCCTGCTTGAACGGCGGGGCGACCTTGTTCTTGACGACCTTGCAGCGGGTGCGGTTGCCGACCGCGTCCGTGCCGTCCTTCAGGGTCTCGATGCGACGGATGTCGATGCGCACCGAGGCGTAGAACTTCAGCGCGCGGCCACCGGTCGTGGTCTCCGGCGAGCCGAACATGACGCCGATCTTCTCGCGGAGCTGGTTGATGAAGATCGCGGTCGTCTTGGACTGGTTGAGCGCGCTGGTGATCTTCCGCAGGGCCTGGCTCATCAGGCGGGCCTGGAGACCCACGTGGCTGTCACCCATCTCGCCCTCGATCTCCGCGCGCGGGACGAGCGCGGCGACGGAGTCGATGACGATGAGGTCGAGCGCGCCGGAGCGGACCAGCATGTCCACGATCTCCAGCGCCTGCTCGCCGTTGTCCGGCTGGGACAGGATCAGGTTGTCGATGTCGACGCCGAGCTTCTTCGCGTACTCGGGGTCGAGGGCGTGCTCCGCGTCGATGAAGGCGACCTGGCCGCCGGCCTTCTGCGCGTTGGCCACAGCGTGCAGGGTGAGGGTCGTCTTACCGGAGGACTCCGGGCCGTAGATCTCCACGACACGTCCGCGCGGCAGGCCACCGACGCCGAGAGCCACGTCGAGGGCGGTCGAGCCGGTCGGGATGACCTCGATGGGCTCCATCGACCGCTCACCCATGCGCATCACTGCGCCCTTGCCGAATTGTCGTTCAATCTGTGCGAGCGCGGCGTCGAGCGCCTTCTCGCGGTCGGTTCCTGCCATGGGTTCCACCCGGTTTGCTTGAGTCGATCGCTTCACGTCAAAGACGCTAACGCCTGCCACTGACAACGCGCCCCGACGTCGGCCCAGCCTGTGGATAACTGGGGTACATCCCTACCCGAACCGTACGTAAATCCCTGCCGTCGGCCTTGCCTGAGCCTCCATAAGAATGGATGTTCGATTTTCATGTCAAGCACGTCGGGCCCCGGCGGGTCCGGTGGGGTCGAGTGCGCCCGGCCCGGCTACGGGAGGCGCTTGGGGAGCCTCAACTACCCCGGACCCCTGACACCGGCCACAACGGCGACCCCCGCCGCCAGCAGCAGAGCACCCGGCAGGGAACGCGCCGCAAGCGGCCCCGCGAGCGCGGCCCCCACGGCGAAACCGGTGATCTTCATGCTGGCGCCCGTCATGAAGATCTGGCTGCGCAGATGGTCAGGGGACTCGCGGTGACGGATGGCGAACAGGGCCGTCAGCTGCGGGCCCTCGCCGGCGCCGATCAGCAGCGCGGCCCCGATGAGCGCGGCCGGCCGGCCCGTCGCCGCCAGCGCCAACCCGGCGGCCTGCACCAGCGCACCCACGCGGATCACCGCATCCGGCGCCACCACCAGGCAGGCAAGCACACAGTTGGCCACCAGCCCCGCCCCCGCCGCACACGACAGCAGCACCACCCCGCGCGCCGCCCCACCCAGCGACCGCTCCCCCAGCAAGGGGACGCAAGCCGTAAGCACCCCCTGCGCCACGCAGCAGCTCGCTGAAGTGAAGGTCGCCCGCCTCAGAGCGGGATTCCCCGCCACGAACCGCACCCCAGCGGCAAAGCCCCCGCCGGCCGCCTCCCGGCCGGCAGACACCCCGGGCAACCCCCACGCCACAGGCACCGCCACCCAGATCAGCACCCCGGCCACCACCACAGCACCAGCCGCCCCCGCCCCCTCCGCCACACTCCCCGCCAGCGCGGGACCGGCCAGACTCGCCGCCCCGAACGTCATGGCGTCAAGGGCATTCACCCGCTCCGGCACCCCACCCGGCACCAGCCGGGACAACTGCGCCGTCCACCCGCCCGCGACAGCCGGCCCCGCCACCCCCACCACCACGGCAAGCCCCAGCACCACGGCAAAGGGAACCCGGCCGAGCCCGAGCAGCACCAGCCCCAGACCCCCGCCGTAAAGACCGAGCGCCCCCGCCAGCAGCCACCCCGGCCGCTCCACCCGATCGAGCAACAGCCCAAGCACCGGCCCACCCACCACAGCGGAGATCGTGACCCCCGCGAGCAGCGCCGATCCCGCAGCGGCCGAACCCGTAACCGCGAACCCGGCCAGCATCAGCGCGGGCCCCGACATCTCGTCCCCCACCCGAGCGGCCACCGCGCCCGCAAGGTATACGGCAAGCCCGTAACGCTTCCCCACCGCACGGACGTTACGGAGGTAACTCAAACCTCTGCAATATGCGTTACATTCGCCCCGTGTCCTCCACCCCCGCCCCCGACGACTGGTCCACCCGCCACTCGGTGCTGACGACGGCCCAGCGCACCGCCGACCTGATCAACGCCCTCGCCGATGACGACTCGACCGCGGCGGACGTAACAGCCGTCCTGCTGGCGTACGGCGAGACGGACATCGACCTCTCCCCGCGCGAGGTCACCGAGATGCGCGCGTCCGCAGCCCTGTTGCGCGAGGTGTTCGCCGCCGAGGACACCGACACCGCCGCCGCGATCCTCAACCGCCTGCTGCACACGCACACCGGCCGCCTCAGGCTCTCCTCCCACGACGGCACCACCCCCTGGCACCCCCACCTGGACCGCGCCGACGACGCCCCCTGGGCCGAGTGGCTCCTGGCCTCCTCCTGCCTGGCGCTCACCGTCCTGCTCTGGGACCGCCAGCGTCCGCCGGGCGGCACCTGCGCCTCCCCGAGCTGCGACAACGTCTACGTCACCCGGGGCAGCGGCCCGCCCCGCCGTTACTGCTCACGGCGGTGCGCCACTCGAGAACGCGTGGCGGCCCACCGGCGCGCCCGCGCCGAGCGGGAAGCCCCCTGGTCCGCTACCCCTCCGAGTCCGGCTCCGGGGTCCGCGGGCGCCCCAGCCGGAGGCGGAGGAAGGTGTCCGGGCGGCCCTGCCGCCGCAGTCGGTGGCCGTGCACACGTGGGTCGTCCGTGACCGTGTACCGCTTGACGTACGCCCCCAGGAACGCCTGCAGCGTGGCGACCGCCGGGATGGCGATCAGGGCGCCCACCGCGCCGAGCAGGGCGGTGCCCACGATGACCGAGCCGAAGGCGACGGCGGGGTGGATGTCGACGGTCTTCGAGGTCAGTTTGGGCTGCAGCATGTAGTTCTCGAACTGCTGGTAGACCACGACGAAGACCAGCACCCAGACCGCGTACCAGGGCGCCACGGTGAACGCGATCAGCATCGGCAGCGCGCCCGCGAGGTAGGTGCCGATGGTCGGTATGAACTGCGAGACCAGGCCGACCCAGACGCCGAGCACGGGCGCGTACGGCACGCCGAGGGCCTGGAGCAGGATGTAGTGCGCGACGCCGGAGACGAGGGCCATCAGGCCGCGCGAGTAGATGTAGCCGCCGGTCTTGTCGACGGCGATCTCCCAGGCGCGCAGCACCTCCGTCTGCCGCGCGGGCGGCAGCACCGAGCACAGGGCGCGGCGCAGCCGGGGGCCGTCGGCAGCGAAGTAGAACGAGAACAGGCCGACGGTGAGGATCTGGAAGAGCCCGCCGAGCACCTGCGCGGACACGTCGAGCACGCCGGCCGCGCTGTTCTGCGCGTACTTGCGCAGCCAGTCGGAGTGGAGCAGGCCCTCCTGGACGTCGACCCGGCGGACCTGCAGGTGGAAGGTCTGATTGACCCAGTTGATGACCGAGTCGAGGTACTCGGGGAATCCCTCGATCATCTTGATGATCTGGCCCGCGAGCATCGAGCCGAGCAGGGTGAAGAAGCCCGCGGTGACGACGGCCAGACCGAGGAAGACCAGGAAGGTGGCGAGCCCCCGGCGCATTCCCCGCGCGGACATACGGCTGACGGCGGGTTCGATGGCGAGCGCCAGGAAGAACGCGATCAGGATGTTGAGGAGGAGCCCGGTCAGCTCGTGGAAGGCCCAGCTCCCCAGTTGGAACAGGGCGACCAGCGCGAGCGCGAGCACCATGGCGCGCGGCAGCCAGCGCGGCATCCGGCCACCCGTGAGCGCACCGGCCGCGGGCTCACGCGGCGGCGTGCCGGCGGCGGAGGCGGCGGCCCCGGCCGGAGGTGCCGTCTGCGGGTCGGTCGGCTCGATGTCGTCGATGCGTGCCACGCGCCAAGTCTCGCCCACGCCACCGACAGCGCGGACCGTATGAGGGCCCGGGGTGACCTACTCGGTATGTGTCCGTCAACACACCCGGCGGGGCGTCCGTCGACCGGGGGACCGGCGATTCGCGTATTTCGTCCCCGCCTTTCGGCCGATGTCGCCCGGCACCGGGCGACGACCGCGGCTCAGCGCTTGTCCCCCGGCACGTCCATCACGGTGCACACCACGCGCCACACGTCCTTGGCGTCCCAGCCGGCCTCGAGTGCCTGGTGCACCGTCCGTCCGCCCAGCTCGGACATGATGTGATCGCGCGCGAAGGAGTCGGCGTACCCCGCACCGAAGTGCTCCGCCATCCGCTGCCAGAAGACCGTCAACCGCATGCCTCAAGTATCCCGCCTCGGGGGGCGGGAGTGTCCGGGACCGTTCTCGGCGGGGTCCGGTGGCTCTACGGTCTGGTCCATGGCCGAATCAGGTGGTCCCTCACTCCTCTCCGCGCGCCCGGCGCACACCCCCCTCCTCCGTGCGGAGCGTTTCGTCTGGCTCACCGCGCGCGTGCTGGAGCAGCGGCTCTTCGCGCACCGCTTCCTGAACGGCGGCGCGGACCCGGTGGAACGGGCCCTGGACGCCTATCGCAACGAGGACGGCGGTTACGGCCACGCGCTGGAGCCCGACCTGCGCGGCCCGGTGAGCCAGCCGCTGCACACCGCCCGCGCGCTGCACGTTCTGGACGCGGTCGGCCGGTGCGGCGGGCAGCGGGTGGAGCGGGTGTGCCGCTATCTGACCTCGGTGTCCACCGCGGACGGCGCCCTGCCGGCGGTCTGTCCGAGCCAGCGCGGTTATCCGTTGGCACCCTTCGTGCCGGTGGTGGACGACCCGCCGAGCGAGCTGCTGGCGACGGGTCCGGTGGTGGGCCTGCTGCACCGCAACGAGGTGTGGCACGCGTGGCTGTTCCGGGCCACCGACTTCTGCTGGCAGACCGTGGCCGCCCTGGAAGCGTCGCATCCGTACGAGATCGAGGCCGCCGTGGCCTTCCTGGACGCCGCTCCCGACCGTGCCCGCGCGGAGGCGGCCGCCGACCGGCTCGGCCGCCTGGTGCGCGAGCGGCGGCTCGCGGCGCTGGACCCGGACCGTCTCGACACGTACCCCGTCGCCCCCGGCTACGCGCCCGGCGAGCACCACTTCCCGCACGACTTCGCGCGCACCCCCGACTCGCTCGCG
>NZ_WWKH01001079.1:0-6155 GCF_009865595.1 Streptomyces sp. SID1328
AGGCGGAGCCGGATCGGCCCGTCGCCCCGGCCGGGCCCCCGGCCCACAGGGCCGCGCCCGCGCAGGCGACCAGCAGCAGCCATGCCCTCGTCCGTACGCGCACGCCGACCACTCCCGTTTCCGTCACCGTTCCGCCCACCCGATGTATGCCACGCGAGCCGGACCGCAGGCGCCCTCCAACAGGTGAACGGGGGGGCGCGTGCCAGGCTTCCCCCATGCTGATCCTGCGCTCCGCCGCCCTGTTCGTCGTCGCCGCCCTCTTCGAGATCGGCGGCGCGTGGCTGGTCTGGCAGGGCGTGCGCGAGCACCGCGGCTGGCTGTGGATGACCGGCGGGGTGCTGGCGCTGGGCGCGTACGGGTTCGTCGCCACCTTCCAGCCGGACGCCCACTTCGGCCGCATCCTCGCGGCGTACGGCGGCATCTTCGTCGCCGGGTCGATCCTGTGGGGCGTGGTCGCCGACGGCTACCGCCCCGACCGCTTCGACCTCACCGGCGCCCTGATCTGCCTGGCCGGCATGGCCGTGATCATGTGGGCCCCGAGGAACGGCGGCTGAGGCTCGCCTAGGCTGGACGCGAGTCCGCGACCCCTCTCCCAGGAGCAGCCCATGGCCAGCGCCCCCTCCGCCGCGTCCCGTATCGCCGTCGTCACGGGCGCGAGCAGCGGTATCGGCGCGGCCACCGCGCGGCGGCTCGCCGAGGCCGGGTACCGGGTGGTGCTCACCGCGCGCCGGGCGGACCGTATCGAGGCGCTGGCGAAGGAGCTGACCGAGGCGGGCCACTCGGCCACCGCGTACCCGCTGGACGTGACGGACCGGGCGGCCGTCGACGAGTTCGCCGGGGCGTTCCGCACCATCGGCGTCCTGGTCAACAACGCGGGCGGCGCGCTCGGCGCGGACCCGGTGGCGAGCGCCGACCCGGAGCACTGGCGCACGATGTACGAGACGAACGTCCTCGGCACCCTCAACCTCACCCAGGCCCTGCTGCCCAAGCTGGAGGCGAGCGGCGACGGCACCGTGGTCGTCGTCTCCTCCACCGCCGGCCTCTCCACCTACGAGGGCGGCGCGGGCTACGTCGCCGCCAAGCACGCCGAGCACGTCCTCGCCGAGACCCTCCGCCTGGAGATCGTCGGCAAGCCGGTCCGCGTCCTCGAGATCGCCCCCGGCATGGTCAAGACCGACGAATTCGCCCTCACCCGCTTCGGCGGCGACACGGAGAAGGCGGCGAAGGTCTACGAAGGCGTCGCGGAACCCCTGACCGCCGACGACGTGGCCGACTCCATCACCTGGGCCGTGACCCGCCCCAGCCACGTCAACATCGACCTGATGGTCCTCCGCCCCCGAGCCCAGGCCAGCAACACCAAGGTCCACCGGGAGCTGTGAGGCGCATGCCCGGAGGCAACTGACCGGGTAACTCACACGAGGGAACCTCTTCGATCGCCCGCCCCACAGGCGAACTGGCGCCCTAGCCTCACGTCGAACGATCGGTATGACGCGAGGAAGCAGAGGCTCCCTGTGGCCCTCCGCGAGCAGGACCGCCCCCGGTTCATGGACCTGACGGTCCCCGAGCGCGCTCGGCCTGCCGTACGGCAGGAAGTCGGGGAGGGTTGCTCCGCCCCGCGTCGAGTTCTCCGGGCACGACTACGTGAGGGGGTTGATCGACGGCGACGGGTCGGTCGGCTTCACCGGGAAGGGGTGCCCCTTCCTCGGTCTGGCGACGGCCAGCACGGCCATCGCCGCGTACGTGTGCGACTTCGGCGCCGAGACCACGGGAGTGGAGCGAACTGTCCGGCGCAATGCGCGGGACGGCATGTACAACGTCCTCTGGACGAACGAGGCGGCCCAGCGGCTGGCCGCCGCCCTGTACTACCCGGACTGCCTGGCCCTCGACCGCAAACGGACAGCCGCCCGGTCCGTCGCCGCATGGGTTCGGCCGGAGAGCATGCGGGCCGCGTACACCCCGCGCCGCTGGAGCCCCGACGAGGACCGGGTCCTGCTGAGCATCAACTCGCCCACGGCGGCCGGCGAAGCGTTGGGCCGGACGACGCAGAGCTGCAACCTCCGCCTCTGGCGCCTCCGCACCGGCCAAGTCCCCCTGCCGGCCTGACCTCAGCCCTTCACGCAGACGAACTGCTTCAGCTTGGCGACGACCTCGACGAGGTCCGTCTGCTGGGCCATCACCTGGTCGATGTCCTTGTAGGCGGCCGGAATCTCGTCCAGCACGCCCGCGTCCTTGCGGCACTCGACGCCCCGCGTCTGGGCCTCCAGGTCGCGCACCGTGAACCGCCGCTTCGCGGCCGACCGGCTCATCCGCCGACCGGCGCCGTGGGAGGCCGAGTTGAAGGACTTCTCGTTCCCGAGCCCCTTCACGACGTACGAACTGGTCCCCATGGAGCCCGGAATGATCCCGAACTCACCGGAGCCGGCCCGGATCGCGCCCTTGCGGGTCACGAGCAGGTCCATGCCGTCGTACCGCTCCTCCGCCACGTAGTTGTGGTGGCAGGAGATCTCCGCCTCGAAGGCCGGCTTCGCCTTCTTGAACTCCCTGCGAATGACGTCCTTCAGGAGCGCCATCATGAGGGTGCGGTTGTACTTCGCGTACTCCTGCGCCCAGTAGAGGTCGTTGCGGTACGCGGCCATCTGCGGGGTGTCCGACACGAACACCGCGAGGTCGCGGTCGACCAGCCCCTGGTTGTGCGGGAGCCTCTGGGCGACGCCGATGTGGTGCTCGGCGAGTTCCTTGCCGATGTTGCGGGATCCGGAGTGCAGCATGAGCCAGACCGCACCCTCGGTGTCCAGGCAGCATTCGATCAGGTGGTTGCCGCTGCCCAGCGTCCCCATCTGCAAAGCCGCCCGCTCACGGCGGAAGTGGACCGGCTCGGCGACCGTGTCGAAGCGGGACCAGAACGTGTCCCAGCCCGCGGTGGGGAGGGCGTGGAAGCGGGAGGGGTCGAGGGCGGTGGTGTGCATGCCTCGGCCGACCGGGATGGCCTGCTCGATGCGGGAGCGGAGGCGGGTGAGGTCGCCGGGGAGGTCGTTGGCCGTGAGGGAGGTCCTGACCGCGGACATGCCGCAGCCGATGTCGACGCCCACCGCTGCCGGACAGACCGCGTCGCGCATGGCGATGACCGAGCCGACCGTCGCGCCCTTGCCGTAGTGCACGTCCGGCATCACGGCGAGGCCCTCGATCCAGGGCAGGGTGGCCACGTTCTGGAGCTGGCGCAGCGCGCCGTCCTCCACGGTGGCCGGGTCGGTCCACATCCGCACCGGGACGCGGGCGCCCGGTATCTCCACGTACGACATAACCGATCAATCCCCCAAAGGTGACATGACAACTCATATGCCGGGCAAGGGTCATTGCTCACGGAAGTCACCCGGACCGGCAGAACGCAAAAGCGGCGCCAGGGCCGGTGAAATGGGACAGGGGACCGGCGACCACGGCGGTGCGTGCGATACACATTGTGTCCAGCAGGCGCCCCGCCGCGGCAAGCGATTAACCAGCGGGGACACTGGAGCATCGACCGGGCACCGCCGTCGGGTCGCACACCGTCCTTAAGGAGCCCGACCGTGCAGCGGAAGGCGTACATCACCGGCACCGCCGCCCTCCTCGCGGCCCTGCTGGCAGGCTGCAGCTCGGGCTCCGGCGGCGGCACGCCCACCGACGACGCCAACCCCGGTGACGCCGCCTCCGCCCCGGCCGCCGCCCAGCCCGGCCGGTACCGCACCCTGCCCGAGCCCTGCGGCGCCGTCGGCCACGACACCCTCGGCACCCTGCTCCCCGGCATCCAGCAGCTCACCGACCCCGACCAGCGCGACAAGGCGTACCGGGGCGTGCCGGCGCTGACCTACGACACCGACCGCAAGGTGGGCTGCCGTTGGAAGGTGGAGTCCACCTTCGCCACCGACCGCCTCTCGGTCGACTTCGAGCGCGTGGTGTCGTACGACGGGGCGGTCAGCGACGACACCCAGGCGCAGAAGCTGTTCCAGGGCATGGCCAAGGCCGCCGACCTGCCCGTGCCCTCCCTCTCCGCGCCGGCCTCCCCCAGCACCGGCCCGAGCGGCAGCGGCACCCCCTCCCCGTCCGCCGACCCCTCCGGCAGCCCCTCCTCGGGCGCCTCCACCGACCCGGCGGCGGGCGGCTCCGGCAGCGCCGCGCCCACCGACCTCCGGCCCCGCGTCCTGTCCGACCTCGGTGACGAGGCGTACCTGGACGACCAGCTCGGCTCGTCCGGTTCGACTGCCGAACCCCGGACGGTGACTGTGGTGTTCCGCACGTCGAACGTGGTCGTCACCATCGACTACGAGGAGCAGCCGATGGCCGTCGGCGCGGTCCCGGACAGCAAGGAAATGCAGGACAGGGCACGCGATCTGGCCTCTCAACTGGCCGACGTACTGGACGGCTGACGCCCCCTCGCCCGCCCTGGTCCCCCTCCCCGAAGGCGCTCGACCGGCGACCGCGGGCCGCGCGTACCGCGTACGGTGGCCCCGCAGGAACCCGCACGAACACCGAGCGTCACGAGTGAAGGAACCATGCAGCGAGCAGCCCAGCGAGACGACCGTGCCCAGCGTGGACCGCGTGCCACGCGTCTGAGCCGTGCCCTGGTGTGCGCGGCAGCCGTTCCCGCGGTACTGATCACCGCGGCCTGTTCCTCGGACTCCGGTGACGCGCCGGGCAAGGCGGGCGCTTCCGCCAAGCCGTCCGCCGGCAGCGGCCCCGGGCAGCCTTCGGCCAAGCCCTCCCCGACCGTGCAGGCGTCGGTGTTCCGCAAGTTGCCCGAGCCGTGCAAGGTGCTGCCCAAGAAGACGCTGGGCGACCTGGTCCCGGAGGCGGACACGGCCGGCAAGAAGGGGTCGAGCGACGACACCGCGAACCGGTCCTCCTGCTCCTGGACCAGCCTGGACAACAACGGCGTCAAGGGCTCGCAGTTCCGCTGGCTGAACGTCTCCCTGCTCCGCTTCGACTCCGACACCTCGCGCGGCAGCGGCAACGACCAGGCGCACGCGTACTACACGCGCCAGGTCCAGGACGCCAAGGCCGCCCCGGGCGCGAAGAACACCAAGGCGGAGGCGCTCGGCGGCACCGGTGACGAGGCGACGGCGGTGCACTACGACCTGAAGAAGAAGGAAGGCGCCTTCAAGCAGCAGACGGTGGTGGCGCGCGTGGAGAACGTCGTGATCACCCTCGACTACAACGGCGCCGGTCTCGCGGGCGACAAGACCCCGGACGCGGACGACCTGACGGCGGACGCCAAGAAGGCGGCCAAGGAGGCCGTTACGGCGGTGGCCAGTGCCAACGGCCGTGCCGCTAAGGAGAGTTCGCCCTCGGCCAGCCCCTCCAAGGGCACCTCCAAGTCCCCCTCCCCCAAGGGTTCGGCGTCCTCCGCCGCCCCCAAGAAGGGCTGACCGACACCACGTTCGGCGCACACCTGTGCCACTCTGTTGCGCGCAACAACACGCAAGGGAGGGAGTACGAGTGGCCGCGCCAATGCAGTTGACTCGGATGCACCGCGTTCTGATCGGCGTGGTCGTCACCGGCGCGCTGGTCATCGCCGGTATCGGCTTCGCCGGTTCGTACGCGGCCGTCCGGGAGCTGGCCCTGCGGAAGGGCTTCGGGAACTTCTCGTACGTGTTCCCGGTCGGCATCGACGCGGGCATCTGCGTACTGCTCGCCCTCGACCTGCTGCTGACCTGGATGCGCATCCCCTTCCCGATGCTGCGTCAGACGGCCTGGCTGCTCACGGCCGCGACGATCGCCTTCAACGGCGCCGCCGCCTGGCCCGACCCGCTGGGCACCGGCATGCACGCGGTGATCCCGATCCTGTTCGTGGTCTCCGTCGAGGCGGCCCGGCACGCGGTCGGCCGGATCGCGGACATCACCGCCGACAAGCACATGGAGGGCGTCCGCCTCACCCGCTGGATGCTCTCCCCGCTGCCCACCTTCCTGCTGTGGCGGCGGATGAAGCTGTGGGAGCTGCGCTCCTACGAGCAGGTCATCAAGCTGGAGCAGGAACGTCTCGTCTACCAGGCCCGGCTGCGCTCCCGCTTCGGCCGCGCCTGGCGCCGCAAGGCCCCGGTGGAGTCCCTGATGCCGCTGCGCCTGGCCCGCTACGGCGTCCCGCTCGCGGAGACCGCCCCGGCGGGCCTCGCGGCGGCGGGCAT
>NZ_WWKH01001080.1:0-4326 GCF_009865595.1 Streptomyces sp. SID1328
GTCGCCGGGGCGGCCCTGCTGGCCGGGTCGGCGGCCCTGCGGTTCGGTGTGTTCCGGGCCGGGGTGGCCTCGGCCGAGGACCCGAAGTACACGGTCGTGCCGCAGCGGGAACGGCTGGGGAGGTAGTCATGGGCGTACGCACCTGGATCGACTCGTGGCCGGTCTACCGTCAGCTCACCGGTACGGACCCGCTCGGGCGGGGCGCGGCGGCCAAGAGCCCGCGCAGCGCGGGTCTGCGTCCCCGGGTGGCCACCGCCGACCGGGTGGTGAAGTCCGTCTGTCCGTACTGCGCGGTGGGCTGCGGCCAGAACGTCTATGTGGAGAACGGCGAGGTCACCCAGATCGAGGGCGACCCGGACTCCCCCATCTCCCGTGGCCGGCTGTGTCCCAAGGGCGCGGCCAGCCTCCAGTTGTGCACGGGGGACGCCCGCGAGCACCACGTCCTGTACCGGCGTCCGCACGGCACCGAGTGGGAGCGGCTGGACCTCGGCACGGCGATGGACATGATCGCCGACCGGGTGATCGCGGCCCGGCGCGCGGGCTGGCAGTGGGAGGCCGACGGGCGGCGCACCCGGCGGACGCTGGGCCTGGCGAGCCTGGGCGGGGCGACGCTGGACAACGAGGAGAACTACCTCATCAAGAAGCTGTTCACCGCCCTGGGAGCGATCCAGATCGAGAACCAGGCGCGTGTTTGACACTCCTCCACGGTTCCCAGTCTGGGAACCTCGTTCGGCCGCGGCGGCGCGACCACCTTCCAGCAGGACCTCCAGAACTCCGACTGCGTGGTCATCCAGGGCTCGAACATGGCCGAGTGCCATCCGGTCGGGTTCCAGTGGGTGATGGAGGCCAAGGCACGCGGGGCCAAGGTGATCCATGTCGACCCGCGCTTCACCCGCACCAGCGCGCTGGCGGACCTGCACGTGCCGCTGCGCGCGGGCTCGGACATCGCGTTCCTCGGCGGGATCGTCAACCATGTGCTGAGCGAGGACAAGTACTTCCGCGACTATGTGGTGGCCTACACCAACGCGCCGGTGATCCTGCGGGAGGACTTCCGCGACACCGAGGACCTGGACGGCGTCTTCTCCGGGCTGGACCCCGACCGCCGCACCTACGACCAGAGCACCTGGCAGTACGAGGGCACGGAGGTGCGTGCGCCGGCCGGGGAGCGCGACCGGGAGGAGAGCGGGGACAGCGGCTCGATGAGCGAGGCCGCGCGCGGCGAGTCGCACGGCTCGGGCGGTGCCGTGCTCGGTGAGGGCGAGCCCGAGCGGGACGAGACGCTCACCCATCCGCGCTGTGTCCTCCAGGTCCTCAAGCGGCACTACGCCCGCTACACGCCCGAGATGGTGGAGCGGGTCTGCGGGGTGCCGCAGGACACGTTCCGCAAGGTGTGCGAGCTGGTCACGGAGAACTCCGGGCGCGAGCGGACCACGGCGTTCGCCTACGCGGTCGGCTGGACCCAGCACACGGTGGGCGTGCAGTACATCCGTACCGCCGCCGTGCTGCAGAGCCTGCTGGGCAACATCGGCCGGCCCGGTGGCGGCATCCTCGCGCTGCGCGGGCACGCCTCCATCCAGGGCTCGACGGACATCCCGACCCTGTTCAACCTGCTGCCCGGATACATCCCGATGCCCCACGCCCTCCAGCGCCAGGACCTGGACGCCTTCGTGGCGACGGAGTCCGCCCACAAGGGCTACTGGGGCAACATGCGCTCCTACCTGGTCAGCCTGCTCAAGGCGTACTGGGGGGACGCGGCCACGCCGGAGAACGACTTCTGCTTCGACCACCTGCCTCGGCTGACCGGCTCCCACTCCACGTACGAGACCACGCTGGCGCAGTTGGACGGCACGTGCCGGGGTTACTTCCTGCTGGGCGAGAACCCCGCGGTGGGCAATGCCGACGCCAAGATGATGCGGCTGGGCATGGCCGCCCTGGAGTGGCTGGTGGTGCGGGACTTCTCGCTGATCGAGTCGGCCACCTGGTGGAAGGACGGTCCCGAGATCGAGACCGGGGAGCTGCGCACCGAGGACATCGGCACCGAGGTGTTCTTCCTCCCGGCCGCCGCGCACACCGAGAAGGCGGGCAGCTTCACCAACACCCAGCGGCTGCTCCAGTGGCACCACCAGGCGGTCGAGCCGCCCGGCGAGGCCCGCAGCGACCTGTGGTTCACCTATCACCTCGGCCGGCTGGTCCGGGAGAAACTCGCGGCGTCCACCGACGAGATGGACCGGCCGCTGCTGGACCTGGTCTGGGACTACCCGACCGGGGGCCCGCTCGCCGAACCGGACGCGGAGGCCGTGCTCGCCGAGATCAACGGCCGTGCGGCGGACGGCACTCCGCTCTCCTCGTACGAGCAGCTCGCGGACGACGGTTCGACCGCGTGCGGCTGCTGGATCTACTGCGGGGTGTACGCCGACGGCGTCAACCAGGCCGCTCGCCGCAAACCCGGCAGTGAGCAGAGCTGGGTGGCGCCCGAGTGGGCGTGGGCGTGGCCCGCCAACCGGCGCATCCTGTACAACCGCGCCTCGGCGGACCCCGACGGCCGGCCGTGGAGCGAGCGCAAGGCCCTGGTGTGGTGGGACCCGGACAAGGGCGAGGCCGGCGAGTGGAGCGGGCACGACGTGCCGGACTTCAAGAAGGACAAGGCGCCCGACCACGAGCCGCCCCCGGACGCCAAGGGACCGGATGCCCTCTCCGGCCGGGACCCGTTCATCATGCAGGCGGACGGAAAGGCATGGCTGTACGTGCCGGCCGGGCTGACGGACGGCCCGCTGCCCACGCACTACGAGCCGCAGGACTCGCCCGTGCCCAACCTGCTGTACGCGCAACAGCGCAACCCGGTACGCCACTTGCTGCCCTCGGTCCCGGACAACCGGTACCAGCCGAGCGGCGGCGCGCCCGGCACGGAGGTGTTCCCGTACGTGGCCACCACCTACCGGCTCACCGAGCATCACACGGCGGGCGGCATGTCCCGCTGGCTGCCGTACCTGGCCGAACTGCAGCCCGCCTTCTTCTGCGAGGTGTCACCCGAACTGGCCGACGAGCGCGGTCTGGAGCACCTGGGCTGGGCGACGATCGTCAGCGCGCGGGCCGTGATCGAGGCGCGGGTGCTGGTCACCGGGCGGATGGCTCCGCTGACCGTGAACGGACGCCCGCTGCACCAGGTGGGCCTGCCCTATCACTGGGGCCCGAACGGCTACAGCACCGGTGACGCGGCCAACGAGCTGCTGCATCTGTCCCTGGACCCGAACACCCACATCCAGGAGTCGAAGACGTTCGCCGTGGACATCCGGCCGGGCCGGCGTCCGCGCGGTCCGGCGTCGGTGGAGCTGGTGCGGGCCTACCGGGCGCGGGCGGGCATCGACGCGGAGACCGGTACGGAGCTCTGACCCAGGGCCGGGGAAGGTCAGCCCACGTACCTGCGGGCGGTGGAGCCCCGGCGGGCCCGCTGGAGGGTGCTCAGCCGGCGTTCCAGGTCGGGCGGGACGGGGTCGCGCTGCCGGAGCACCCAGGGCACCCCGGCCAGCGCCCGGCCGACGGCGCGGAGCGAGGCGGCGTCCCTGGGCACCGTGGCCAGCAGGGCGCCGGTGCGCAACAGCGCGGGCAGCAGGGGGCGCCGCAGCCAGGTGAACCACAGGGTGTTGCGCAGCCCGAGGACCCGGCGCTCGGTGCTGTCCCGGCGTACGGACGCCTCGTGATGAGCGGTCATGTCGTCCAGGTAGCTGAGCCACCAGCCCTGGCGCTGGAGGTCGGTGGCGAGCAGCTCCTCCTCGCCGCCGAGCCACAGGCCCGGATGGAAGCCGCCCGCGCCCCGGAAGGCGTCGGCGCGCAGCACGGTGGCGGCCGCGAGGAACGAGCCCAGGGCCGGGCCGGGCAGCCAGTCGGGGCCGGTGAGCGGCGAGTCCCGCAGCTCCGCCGTGACCGGGTCCTCCGCGCCGGAGGGTTCCATGACGATGCGGGCGGTGACCGCGGCGAGCCCCGGCCGGGCGTCGAGCGCGTCCGCGGCCCGGCGCAGACTGCCGGGCTCCCACCAGGAGTCGTCGTCGCAGAAGGCGATGTAGGGGGTGCGGACCTGGCGCACCGCGAGGTTGCGGCCGACGGCGCCCAGGTTGCGGCCGGGCTCCAGCAGCCGCGTGGCGGGGAAGTCCCGGCGGACCGCCTCGGCCGTGCCGTCGGCCGAGCCGTTGTCGGTGACGATCACCTCGGGCGCCTCCGGCAGCTTCGCCAACTCGCCGAGCGTGCGCAGCAGTTCGTCCCGCCGGTTGCGGGTGATGACCACCACGGTCGTGCGGGTGTCCGGTCCTGCTGTGGTCATGCGGGTCCCTC
>NZ_WWKH01000110.1:0-5395 GCF_009865595.1 Streptomyces sp. SID1328
CGCCCGGCCAGGCGGCCCCGCAGCACCGGGCCGCGCCCGCCCGGTGTGCCGCGAAGGCGCTCGACATCCACGCCAAGGCGGTGAAGGGGAGGACGACCGTCGTCCGCTTCTCGGTGACCAACTCCGGCTCGCGCGCGTGTCTCGTGGACCGGGTCCCGACGATCACCTTCGGCGAGCTGGACGGCGCCGCGCTGCCGACGCCCGAGGGCGGCCGGGGCACCTACCGGCTGGACGCCGGCAGCACGGCCTACGGGGCGGTGCGCACCATCGGCGACCCCGCCGACCCGGAGGCGCGGCGCTCCCCCTCGATCGGGGTGTCGGCCTCGGCGTCCCAGTACGGCCGTGACTTCTCGGCCGCGCGCCTCGGCACCGGCCGGGAGGTCCGGGTCTGGGAGCCGGTGACGACGTGGTGGCAGCCGACCCGCGCGAAGGCCGACAAGGCGATCGGGCTCGGCTGACGCACGGGAACAGGTGAGCGCCGAACGCATGGCCGAGCGCCGCGCCGGAGTCCACGCCTATGGGCCAAGTCCCTTACATGGACTACGACTTGCCCGGCGCGGCGCTTAGCCTCCGGGACCGCACGAACCACTCCCGGAAGACTCTGGCATATGCCAGACGCACCCCCTTATCGTGTGTTGCCAAATCCCTTACGGGGCATCGCGGGCTGTGCCACAGTCGTAGCGCTCCCTTCGTTCCCCCTGGCCCTACCGTCCCCTCGGAGTGCGTCATGCCGCCCCCAGTCTCCGCGGACCGCCCGCCCGCCGGGCATCCCGAGAGCGCGCCGTCCGGCCAGGTCGGCCGGGCGGAGTGGGGCCTGCTCACCGACGAGGCCGACTGGTCGGTGGAGCTGTACCGCATCCTGGGCCTGGACCCGTCCGTGCCGGCGCTCACCCTGGACGAACTCCCGGCGCTCGTCCACGAGGAGGACCGGCCCCGCCTCACCGCGCTGGTGACGGGCTGCCTGGTGGACGCCCGGCCGATCGACGGCGAGTTCCGTGTGCGGCGGCCCGACGACTCGGTACGGACCGTGCACATGAGGGGCGAGCCGGTACTGGGCACGGACGGCGACGCCGTCTCCATGTGGGCCCTGATCCGGGACGTGAGCGAACTCCGGCTGTACGCACGGCCGTCGGGCACGGTTCCGAAACCACCCCCCGCTCGCCGGCCTCGGCTTCAGGGGCCACCGACGCTCGACCTCGCGGTACACCACACGGCCGGCGCATCGCCCGTCAGGGCGACGTCCGACTGGTGCGGTGTGCTGGAACTGCCGGGCGGAACAGCCCTGTTGAGCATCGGTGACCTGACCGGTCCGGACCCCGCCACCCTGCTCGGCGCCGTGCACGGCCTGGCTCTGGCGGGCATCCCGCCCGCTCAACTGCTCTCGATACTGGATCAGCTGGAAACCACCACCTCCTTGCGCGGTGCGGTCTGCTGCCGTTACGAGCCGCAGAACCGTACCTTCATCTGGGCCCGTTCCGGGCGCCCCGTCCCGCTGCTGTTCCGCGCCGGGGCGGGTCGCCGGCTCACCGCACCGGACGACCCGTCACCGGGTGCGGACTCCTCCTACGGACAGGCCGAACTGGCTCTGCGACCGGGCGACTTGCTCGTGCTGCACACCGAGCGGCTGAGCGAGCCGGACGTGGCACGCCTGCTCGGGCTCGGCCCACGCCTGAGTACGGCCCGTACCGCGCGGGAGTGCGTGCGGTTGCTGGCCGGTGAGCTGGGCGCGGAGCAGCACGGCGACACCTGTGTGCTCGTCGCCAGGGTCTCCGGGTAACACTGACCTCTGTCAGGCCGGTGCCTCGCCTGTGCTGCGGCTCCGGGGCTTGGGCAGGGCCAACCTGATCTCCTCGCGCAGTTCACCGACCTTCGGGTAGCTCGCGTACTCGGCGGTGAGCCGGTACATCTCACGCAGCCGGTCCCAGGTGCGACGGGAGGAGTTGGCTCCCATCGCCATCAGCGCCAACCGGGCGTACCGGTCCGCCTGTTCGGGGTCGTCCGCGATGAAGCAGGCCGAGGCCATGGAGAGGTGGTCGAAGATCTTCGACCGCTCCCGCCCGTCGGTCCTCAGGGCCAGCGCCTTCTGGGCGTAGTGCTGGGCGTGCACGGCCGCGCTCGGGTCGTGCTCGGCGAGCGTGCGGTAGGCGAGGGCCTGCATGCCGTACAGATCCTCGTCCTTGAAGGTCTGCATCCAGTCCGGCTGCCGGGTGTCCTGGCGGTCGGAGACGAACAGGTCCTCGGCCTGGCCGAGGGTGCGGCGCATCGCCTGCCCCCGGCCCATCGCGGCCTGCGCCCACGCCTCGATGGTGTGGAACATGGCCTTGGTTCTGGGCTGCAGTTCCTCCCCCGAGCCGGACTGGGCCAGCTTCATCAGGTCCATGGCGTCGTCCGGGCGGCCGAGATGCACCATCTGGCGGGCGGCCCGCGACAGCGCCTCCCCGGCGCGCGGCCGGTCGCCGCCCTCGTGCGCGGCGTGCGTGGCGATGACGAAGTACTTCTGCGCCGTGGGCTCCAGACCCACGTCGTGGGACATCCAGCCCGCCAGGACCGCGAGGTTGGCGGCGACGCCCCACAGGCGCCGCTGGAGCTGGGGTGGATGGTGGTAGGCGAGCATGCCGCCCACCTCGTTGAGCTGGCCCACGACCGCCTTGCGCTGGAGGCCGCCGCCACGGGCGGCGTCCCAGGCCCGGAAGACCTTGACCGAACCCTCCAGTTCCTCGACCTCCTGGGACCCGATGGGGGCCGCCTCGTAGCGGTCGAATCCGGCGGGTTCCGCGTGCAGTGGGTTGTCGAGGACGGGGGCGTCGGCCCGGAGCGTGGGGTCGGTGTGCAACCAGTCGTGCATGGCGCTGCTGAGCGTGGCTCCCGCGGCGAGCGCGGCACCCGCGCCCACCAAGCCGCGTCGGTTGAGCATGAGGTCCATTCCCGTGAATTCGGTGAGGACCGCGGCGGTTCGTTCGGGCGCCCACAGCACGCCGTCGGGATCTTCGCTCTTCCCGTCGCCCTGCCGTTTTCCCGCACGCCCGTGCCGTACCAGACCGAGGTCCTCCATGGTCACGACACGGCCGAGACGCTCGGTGAACAGGGCCGCCAGCACCCTCGGCACCGGATCGCGCGGGATCTCTCCCATGTCGATCCAACGCCGTACCCGCGAGGTGTCCGTCGACAGTTGGGGGTGGCCCATGGCCGCCGCCTGCCGGTTGACCAGTCGCGCGAGTTCGCCCTTGGACCAGCCGGCCATGCCGAACAGGTCCGCAAAGCGGGTGTTGGGTTGTCCGCTCACGTCAAGCCCCCAGGTTCTCGGCTGAGTTGACAGTAGCCCCGTGCAAGTTGCCGGGCGACTATTCGCCAGGGTTCGCCAGGGTGCGCCAGATGGTGTGCCAGTGGCCGTCGGGTGTCAGGTAGGAAAGCGCCACCCCGGCCCGGTCCTCCCAGGGGCACTCCCCAGGGTGTGCCTGGGAGGACCGGGCCGGGGTGGGCGCGCAGCTCGTGACAAACGACGCACAGGCAGGCACAGCAGGCACACGAAGGGATCTGTATCTCCCATGTACGCAGCATCGTCCTCCGTGTCCGCCCCGCCCCGGCCACCACGTCCCCGCCCCGTGGGCGGCGGACCGTATCTGGACCCGGCGGCGCGACCCGGAGCTCCCCTCCTGGGCGTGGGCCGGGCACCACGCATTCCCGGGCAGCCCGGCTCCCAGCCGCTCAGCGGCAGGCTGGACCTGTCCGGCCCGCAGGGCGCCCAGCTCCGCACCGCCATCGCCTCGGTGCAGCGGATCTGCCCGGAGTTCGCCCCGGTGCAGGTGCTCCGCCGCAGCCCACGGTCCGTCACCTTCGTGGGGACGACCGGCCGCAGCACGGCGGTGGCCAAGTGCCTGATCGACCACACACCTACGGCGGCGGAGCTGGTCCGGCACGAAATAGCTGCCTACGGCTCCTTCGTCCGGCACCGTCCGCCGGTGCGCGTGCCCCGGCTGATCGCGGCCGACCCGGACAACTGCACGCTGGTGATCGAGCGGATGCCCGGCCGGGTGGCCTCGCACCGCCGCCACCCGCTGGAGGCGCCCCCGCGCGCGGACATCCGGGCCGCGCTCGGCGCGATCTGCCGGCTGAACGGCTGGCGGCCCCCGGCGGGCACCTTCGGCGCACCACTGGACTACGCGGACCGCCTCGCCCGCTACCACGAGCTGGGCCTGCTCACCGACCGCGACCTGGGCGACCTCCAGAAGCTGCTGCACGGCATCGCGCATGCCGCCGGCCGCCAGGGCATGGGCCAGTTCTGCCACGGCGACGCGCTGCTCTCCAACATCCTGATGTCCCCGGCCGGCCCGGTGCTGGTCGACTGGGAGCACGCCGGCTGGTACCTGCCGGGATACGACCTGGCCACCCTCTGGCTGGTCCTCGGGGACGCCCCGGACGCGCGCCGTCAGATCAGCCAGCTCGCCCAGTCGGGCGGCCCGGCCTCCCGCGACGCCTTCCTGGTCAACCTGATGCTGGTGCTGACCCGTGAGATCCGCGCCTACGAGACCGCCGTACAGCGCTCGATGCACGGCACTCCCCCGGCCCCGGTCGCCTCGGGCGTGACCCCGTCTGGTGAGGAACAGCGCCTGCTCCTGCGGCGGCTGCACGACGACTGCCACATGGCCCGCCGGGCCGTGCGCGCGGCGGTCGGCACCCGCTAGAGCGGGCCCGGAACACCGCGGTGCGCCCGAGCGGCGGCGCACCGCGGTTCCTGGTGCCGGGCTCTGTGGGGCGGCGGATCAGTGGTATACGCCACTGACGCCCCGCAGGCCCGCGCCCCATCAGCGCGAAACTCGCCCGAAACCCTTTGTGACGTGGGAAATCATCTTCCCGAGGGCATCATTGACGGATCGTCGGCAAGCCGGTACCACTGACCCAGCTCGGCGCCGCCCGTCCCGCCACGCCCCGCCCGTCACAGGAGGCCGCATTGCGAGGATTCGCCCCCGACCCGTCGTCCGCACCCGGTGTCAGACGCCTGAAGCGGACCGCCGGAACGCTCGCCACGGCCGCCCTGGTGCTGCCGCTGCTCGGCGCCGCCCCGGCCGCGCCCACCGATCCCCCGGACGGCCGGCTCCAGCACGCCTTCGGCAGTGCGGCCGCCGAGTACCGCGTACCGCAGAGCGTCCTGCTTGCCGTCTCCTACCTCCAGTCCCGCTGGGACGCGCACGCCGGTGCGCCCAGCGTCAGCGGCGGCTACGGCCCGATGCACCTGACCGACGCGGGTACCGCGCTGGCCGCGACGGAGCACCACGCCGAGGGCACGGAGGACGCCCGAGGTGACAACGCCCGTCCCGCACTGCATCCCGGGGCCGGAGCACCCGCCCCCTCGAAGCTGCCCGCCCGGCTGACCACGCTGCGCCGCGCGGCGGAGCTG
>NZ_WWKH01001081.1:0-3735 GCF_009865595.1 Streptomyces sp. SID1328
CCGGCGGAGCGGAGCGCAGCCGGGGCTTGAACCAGTAGAGAAAGTTGTAACTCAGTCGGTCGCGTGGACCTCGAATCGCTATGCGCTCACCAGTAGTTCGGTGTTCTGACGGTGAGCCAGCGCAACGAAGAGCACCGGTCGCATAGTCCACGTGATCCGGGTTCTGGCGTGGATGACAGACACCGTGCACGGCTCCGCCCGCAACAGCGCTCGGCGCGTCTCGATGCGCCCCTCGTACAGCCCTCCCAGCCGGGCATCCGCGTACAACTCCGCGGTGACCGTGTGGCCGTGGTCGCTGTCGCGCACGACGACCCCGTGAGCGATGACGCTGACCATGCCAGGCCCCGGCCGTCCTTGGCGTCCTGGTCCTGGTGCGCGACCTTCGGAGCCGTCCCCGTACCGCCGTCATCCGTGACCGAGACCGCCACCCCTGGGCGGAAACGCGTGCGGCGGGGGGCTGTGAGCCGGGGGTACTTCTCGAGCAGGGCGCGATCCGGTTCGGCGGTCAAGCCCTGCCAAGCTTCCCCCGGTCCTGGAGGACGGTGCTGACGCGCGGCGGAGCCGTTACTCCCCCGCCTTGTCCTCCCGCCCTCGCAGGATCACCAGCACAGCTCCGCCGATGACCACCAGACCGATCGCCGCTCCCGTGATCACCGGCGTCAGCGCGGACCCACCGGTTGCCGCGAGGTCCGTCCCCGTGGGTGCCTCGCCCGGCAGGGTGATCGGAGTCGGTTCGCTCAGGGTCTGGGCCGAGGCGGCCGTGGCCGGGCCCTGGGTGGCGCAGTCGAGGATGCCGGTGAAGCGCTGGGTGAAGCCGCCCGGGCCCGTGACGGTGAAGTCGTAGGACTGGTCCTCCTTCAGGGGGACCGTGATCGTTTCGACCTTGCCGGGGGCCACCGTGTGGGAGGTGCCCATGAGGTCGAAGGTGAACGGCTCGTCGCCCTTGTCGGCGACCGTGACGTCCACCCCGCCCTTGGCGCAGTTCTTGCGGGCCGAGACCGCCGGCACGGCACCCTCGGCCGCCCATGACGCGTCGACCGTCGCGGTGACAGTGGACTCGCTGGAGCCGGCGAGGATCTGCGTCTGGCTGCGCGACTCGGAGGCGAAGGCGCGGCCCACCGGGACGGTGGTGGAGGCCTGCACGGCCACCTGCACCGCGGCGTCCGGCGCGCCCTCGGGTATGTCGAAGTAGAGCCGGCTGCCGTCGTGCGCGGAGGTGATCACCTTGCCGGTGCGGTCGATGATCCGCATCCCCTCGGCCGCCGCGTCCGCCGGAGGCGAGACGATCACGCCGGCCGCGTCGGTGTGCACGGTCACCGGTCCCAGCAGGTCACCGGGGCGGCCGGAGACCGCCGGCGGGTCCAGCGTGAGCGAGGCCCTCGGCTCGGCCGCGGGGCGGGCGCTCTTCTCCAGGTAGTCCGCAAGCTTCTCCGCCTGCGGGTCCACCGCGTCGACCTTCGCCGCGTCCGAGTAGCGCCAGATGGCCACCTGGGTCCCGGCCGCCGCGTCCTGCTCGGTCAGTCCGGCCGCGCCGGCCTTGCGGGCGAGCGCGTCCAGGTCGTTCACCTGGGGGTAGGAGTTCTGGAGTATCCAGCGGATGCGCCCGGCGTTCGCGTTGGCGCCCAGCGAGGTGCCGCTCCACGGGGTCTCCTGGTACTTGGCGTCGCGCTGCGTGGGGTTGTGCAGGTCGACGCAGTACGTCTGGAGGGTGCCGCCGCCGTCCACGGACATGTCGAACAGGCCGGCCGGTACCCGCAGGTCGGTGCCGCCGTCCTCGTGGATCACGGCCTCGCCGTACGTCTTGAGGCCGTTGATCGTGGCCGTCGCCCCGTTCTGCGCCTGCGGTCTGCCGTCGGCCAGGGCCGTACCGGCGCCGGACAGCACACCCGCCGCCGCCAGCCCGCAGGCCAGGGTCAGGGCACCGGCCTTCACGGGCGCGGTGGACCGGGTGAACCCAGAGAACGCAGAAAGCACAGAATTCCCCTTCGAGCAGGACCCGTTGGACTTGGGGGGCGGTCCCACCAGCAGAAATCACCAACCCCTGGGGGGTGTTCGCCTGGGCATCCTATGGATCAACGACGCCCGCACCCGGCGGTCGGATGGTCGTACGACTGATCCGAGCTGTAATCGTTATCGCGGGGGCCCGTCATGAGCTCGGCTTATCGACAAATCCACCGCTTTGGACGGGGTGTTCGCGGCGCATTCGCCGATAAGCCACGTCTCGGTCAGACAGTGGATGACGTCATGTCACCAACAGTCGTTCCGCGTGCTGTTGAGCTTCCGGTTCCGCAGGAGGCGGTGTCTCCCACTGCGGCTCCGGACGCGTCTCGCGACCTGGCGTCTCCGGTTTCGCCGAGCGCCGGAACGCCGCCGTCCCCCGCGTCAGATCGTGGCCGATCGTCACCGCGTCGATGTCGGCCGACGCCCACGCCTGCTGTTGCCCCTCGCGCATCTCGGTCCGCACCTTCAGCCGCCCCTGCACCACGAGCGGCTGCCCCACCTCCACCGACGCGGCCACGTTGACCGCGAGCTGGCGGTTGGCCCACACCGTGAAGAAGTTGGTGTGCCCGTCCGTCCAGACGTTCTTCTCCCGATCCCAGTACCGCGCGGTCACCGCGAGCCGGAACCGGGCCGACGGGCCGTTCGGCAGCTCCCGGTACACCGGCCGCGTCGCCACATTGCCCACCACGCACACCACGGTCTCGTTCATCCTGGTCCCCTCCCTCGCCCGGCGCTCACCGCCGGACAGCCGGTGCCGCGACGGGCCCGTCCCGCACGGCTTCCTGATGCCGTGCGGCGCGCACCGGTCTCACTCGTGGCGCGCCGCACGACCGCCGATCACGAAGCCCGCCCTTCCCCCCGCCCCGCGATCCGGGCCGGGCAGGCGGTGCGATCGCCGTGGCACCAGACTGCGCCCACCCGGCCCCACCCCGCCGAGCGCTGTGGACAGCTCCCCACTTGTGGACAACTCCGTCACCCGATCAGGTGGCCACACTCTCCACAGGCCGCCACGGCCCACCCCGCCCCGGCCGCCACCTCAGTCCGCCAGGCAGCCCCTACCGCCCGACCCCCGCCCCCGCGATCCGCCCGTACTGCTCGCGCACCTCCCGGTACCGCAGCAGCTCCGCCGCCACCGGGTCCAGCACCCGAGCCCGGCCGCAGCTCGCCGCCGCCTCCCGCAGCCGGCGCTCCGCCTCCTGCCCGTACCGCCGCGCAGGCCCCCGCGCCGCCAGCCGGCACCCCCACTCCACCAGCGGCCCGCCCACGATCCCGCACAGCATCAGCAGCACCGGCACGCCCAGATTCGGCGAGAGCACCCCCGCGATCTGCCCGACCAGCCACGCCCCGCCCACGATCTGCAGCAGCGTCATAGCCGCCTGCACCAGCACCGCCACCGGCCACCAGCCCGGGCGGGGCGGGCGTCCCGGCGGCAGTCCGGCCTGGCCCGCCAGCTCGTCCAGCGACTCCGACAGCCCCTGCGACCCGTGTACGGCCGCTTCCCGCACCGCCTGCGCCCAGGGTGTGGGCAACTCGGCGGCGGCCTGGTCGGACACCGTACGGACCGCCTGCTCCACCCGCTGGCGCGCGGTCGCCTCGGCGTCCGCGTGCTGGCGCACCGGGAGGCTGCCGGTGTGCGGGCCGCCGCGGTCCTGGTACCAGCGCCACAGCCGCAGCCAGGGCGTGCCGCACGCGCGGTTGGCGTTGCGCAGCCAGGCACGTTCGGCGGCCTCCCCG
>NZ_WWKH01001082.1:0-10974 GCF_009865595.1 Streptomyces sp. SID1328
GGGTGGCGGGGCGGTTGGCCAGGCGGCCGTGATCGTCGGTCCAGATGGCGACCGGGGCGCCCGTTGCCGCGCCTGGCGTGACGCGGACCTGGCCGGTGCGAAGTGCGCCGTCGGGGGCGGTCCAGCGGACCTCCGCCCAGACGCGTTCGCCGGTGGAGCCGCGGGCGCCGGAGCGGCCGGGGGCGTGCGCGACGACGTAGGCGGCCATCGGATGCGTGGCGGCCCGTTCCTGGGCGAGGTCGCGCTCGACCGTCCGCGCGGCCATGAACCCCGCGACCGTCCCGGCCAGCAGGGTCAGCAGCCAGGCGCCCACCAGTACCCACCCCTCCACCACGTCGGCACGGCGCCGCAGTGGATTCCTCCGCCACCGCCAGAGCCACCGACGCGGACCACGGAACACCTCCAAGGCCAGCCTCCTCCCGAGCGCACCGAAAGTCCGGACCTCCCTCCGATACGGACACCTGACGCCCGTTGCTCAGGGTCACTGTCAGTGGCGGGGTGCAGACTGGGCGGAATCAGCAGACGCCGCGTCCGACACCGATGCGGCACAGTGGACAACGAGGTCCCGGAGGTGGTCGTCATGACCGAGGTACTGCTCGCCGTGGGAACCCGCAAGGGCCTGTTCATCGGCCGACGGCGCGGCGGCGCCTGGGAGTTCGACGACGGCCCCCGCTTCAACGCCCAGGCGGTCTACGCGGTCGCCATCGACACCCGTGGTGACACACCCCGCCTGCTGGCCAGCGGCGACAGCGCGCACTGGGGCCCGTCGGTGTTCCACTCCGACGACCTGGGCCGCACCTGGACCGAGCCGGCCCAGCCCGCCGTCAGGTTCCCCAAGGACACCGGCGCCTCACTGGAACGCGTCTGGCAACTCCACCCGGCCGCCGCCGAGCCGGACGTGGTGTACGCGGGTACCGAACCGGCCGCGCTGTACCGCTCCGAGGACCGTGGCGAGAGCTTCGCGCTGGTACGCCCGCTGTGGGAGCACCCGACCCGCTCGCAGTGGGTGCCGGGCGGCGGCGGGGAGGGGCTGCACACGGTGCTGACCGACGCCCGCGATCCGCGGGCGGTGACGGTGGCGGTCTCCACGGCCGGAGTCTTCCGTACGACGGACGGCGGCGAGAGCTGGGCCCCGTCGAACTCAGGGGTCTCCGCCGCGTTCCTGCCCGACCCCGACCCGGAGTTCGGCCAGTGCGTGCACAAGGTCGCCCGGGACGCTGACGACCCCGACCGCCTCTATCTCCAGAACCACTGGGGCGTCTACCGCAGCGACGACTCGGGCGCCCACTGGACCGACATCGGCGAGGGCCTCCCCTCGACCTTCGGCTTCGCCGTCGCCGCGCACCCGCACCGGGGCGGCACGGCCTACGTCTTCCCCATCAACGCCGACTCCGACCGCGTCCCCGCCGAGCACCGCTGCCGGGTCTTCCGCACCCCCGACGCGGGCAAGTCCTGGGAACCCCTCTCGCAGGGCCTCCCCCAGGACGACCACTACGGCACCGTCCTCCGCGACGCCCTCTGCACCGACGACGCGGACCCGGCGGGCGTGTACTTCGGCAACCGGAACGGCGAGGTGTTCGCCTCCGCGGACGACGGGGACACGTGGGAGCAGTTGGCGTCCCATCTGCCGGATGTGCTGTGCGTACGGGCGGCGGTGGTGGGCTGAGGAGCTCGTCCGCTGCGGGCGGGCGCCAGGCTTGACCAAGCCCGGTGGGCCGATGCGGGTAGCTCGGCCCACCTCGCGGCGCGCCCTACGGCAGGCGCCAGTCCACCGGCTCCGCGCCCTGGTTCGCCAGCAGTTCGTTGGCCCGGCTGAACGGACGGGAGCCGAAGAAGCCGCGGTCGGCCGACATGGGTGAGGGGTGGGCGGACTCGATGGCCGGGTAGTCGCCGAGGAGGGGGCGGAGATTGCGGGCGTCGCGGCCCCAGAGGATGGAGACCAGGGGCTTGCCGCGGGCGGCGAGCGCGCGGATGGCCTGCTCGGTGACCTCCTCCCAGCCCTTGCCGCGATGGGCGCCGGGCTTGCGGGGCGCGGTGGTGAGGGCCCTGTTGAGCAGCAGGACACCCTGCGAGGTCCACGGGGTCAGGTCACCGTTGGAGGGCCGGGGCAGGCCCAGGTCGGTGTTCAGCTCCCGGTATATGTTCTCCAGGCTGCCCGGCAGCGACCGCACCTCCGGCGCCACCGCGAAGCTCAGCCCGATCGCCATGCCCGGCGTGGGATACGGGTCCTGACCCACGATCAGGACCCGCACATCGTCGAAGGGCTGCTGGAAGGCCCGCAGGACATTCGCCCCGGACGGCAGATAGGTCCGCCCCGCCGCCACCTCGGCACGCAGGAAGTCCCCCATGGCCGTGATGCGGTCGGCCACCGGGTCCAGGGCCTTCGCCCAGCCGGCCTCTACAAGTTCGTTCAACGGTCGTCGTGCCACGTCAAGTCACTCTAGTGGCCACCACCGACATCACCCGAACGGCTGTGGATCAGCCCCCGCGTACGCCCCCTCCCCCGCTACCCTGCCTCCGTCGTACGCGCGCTCCGGCGAGGAGGAGGGGATCCCGTTGTTCGCAGAGGGCAAGGCGGTTCACCCGGCCGCTCCCGGTTACCTCGCGGTCGACTCCGGAGGCTCCGGCCTGCGCGTGGCCGTAGGGGCGTACGACGGAGCGCCCCCGGTGGAGGCCAGGTCCGGACAGCCGGTACGGACCGGGGAGCGGGGCATCGACCCGGCCCATCTGCTGGAACTGGTACTGCCGTTGGCGCGCGCCGTCGCGGCCGAGGCCGGTGTGGACGAGCTGACCACGGCCGTGATCGGCGCCGCCGGCTTCGCCACTCTGGGCGACGCCCTCCGCGCCGAGTTGCCGGACGCGCTGACCCGCGCGCTGGGAGTACGGACCGTGGCCCTGGCCGCAGACGCGGTCACCGCCTACATCGGCGCCCTCGGACCCCGTCCGGGCGCCGTACTCGCGGCCGGCACCGGCCTGATCGCCATCGGCACGGACCTGACCACCTGGCGCCGCGCGGACGGCTGGGGCCACCTGCTGGGCGACTGTGGCGGCGGCGCCTGGATCGGACGGGCCGGCCTGGAGGCGGCGCTACGGGCGTTCGACGGCCGCGCGGGCGGCTCCGGACCGCTGCTGGAGCGCGCGCGGGAGCGGTTCGGGCAGCCGCCGGAGCTGCCCGGTCTGATCTACCCCCGCCCCGACCGAGCCGCCGTACTCGCCTCCTTCGCCCCCGAGGTCGCCGCCTGCGCCCCGCACGACCCCGTGGCCACCGGCATCCTGCGCGCGGCCGCCCGCCACATGGCCGAGTCCGTCGCCGCCGTGTGCCCAAGGTCCGGTGAGCCCGAAGTCGCCTGGACGGGTGGGCTCTTGAAGTTGGGGGAGCCGCTTCTCTCCTTCCTGCGGGACGAGTTGGCGCAACAGGCACCCCACGCCCGGCAGACCGCACCCCAGGGCGATCCTCTGCACGGTTCGTCCCGGCTCGCGGCCGCACTCGCGGCCGGAGACGCCATCTGGCCCGAGGACCCCCGTCTGCTGTGCGTATCGGGCGCACACAAGAGAGCGACATAAGGGAAATCCATCCCACCGATCCCTCAACTACCCGATACGGGACCGGATCAGCCGCCCCATGTACGCAACTCATCCGACAAAAGCGGACGGATACCGCTCACCTGCACCCTCCCCGAACAGGGGCGCTCGGGAAACCAGTAACATGCGGCGCCATGAGCTCCCCCACTGGACCCGAGTCCGGCCTGCCAGTACGAATGCCGCGACCCCGCCAGCCCGGACGGCACCGCCGTCCGGAGCCGCTGGTGGCTCCCGAGGACGCGCCCGCGTTCGTCCTCGCGGTGCCCGGTGCGCCCAGCGCCGCCACGCGCAGCCTCGCCGAGGAGGTCGTGAGCATCGCCCGCTCCGAGCTGCCCGGCCTCGACGCGCGGATCGGATACCTGGACGGGGACGACGACGAATTCCCGACCCTGAGCGCCGTCCTGGCGCGCGCCGCCGAGCAGCGCACGGCCCGCCACGAGCAGGCCGTCGCCGCCGGTTCCGACGCGAAGGCGCCGGACGGGCCGGTGGCCGTGGTCGTGCCGCTGCTGGCCGGTCCCGACAACGCCCTGCTGCGGCAGACCCGCCAGGCCGTGATGGACAGCCGGGTCGCCGCCGAGCTGACCGACGTCCTCGGCCCGCACCCGCTGCTCGCGGAGGGGCTGCACGTGCGGCTGTCGGAGGCGGGCCTCGCCCGTGCCGACCGCGCCCGCCTCTTCACGGTGGCGACCGCGGCCGACGGCATCATCCTGGCGTCGGTGGGCGGCGAGGAGGCCGTGCAGGCCGCCGGCATCACGGGCATGCTGCTCGCCGCGCGCCTCGCCGTGCCGGTGATGGCGGCCGCGCTCGACCAGGAGGGTTCCATCGCCTCCATCGCCGAGCAGCTCCGCGCCTCGGGTTCGCAGCAGCTGGCGCTCGCGCCGTACCTGATCGGCCCGGAGATCGACACCGCGCTCCTCACGGCCGCGGCCGCCGAGGTCGACTGCGCCACCTCCGAGGCCCTCGGCGCCTACCCGGCCATCGGCAAGCTGGCCCTCGCCAAGTACACGGCCTCCCTGGGCATCGCCCAGCAGCCCCAGGGCGCCCCGGCCTTCTGACAAGGCCAAGCACCCAGGAAGGGCCCGCCCCGGCAACCCCGGAGCGGGCCCTTCGCGCTGCCTGAACCACTCAGCAGTCCTCCCCCAGACCCACCCGGGGGCGCGGGGAACCGCGCGACAAGCCACAACCCACCCGCACTACCCAGCAAGCCTCACTCAAGCCCGCCCAGGGCGCGGGGAACTGCGCGATCAGGCCCCAGGGACCCGCACCCTCAAGCCCCCACCAGCCGGCCCGCCCCCGCAGCCTCCCGAAGCGGCTCCGCCAGATCAGCCAGGGCGTGCTCAAGGCCATGCAAATGGACCAGCGCAGGCTCCACCGGAGCCTCACCGGGCCGGTGCAAAGGCTCGGAGCCCCCTTCCGTGAGCGCCTCCACAGCCGCCTCCACCCGCCAGCAGGCAGCAGCCAGCCGAGCATCGTGAGACGCCTCAGGGTCAGCGGCAACCGCCACCAGCCCCCGGACCTCCCGCGCACACTCGTCCAGAAGCGCCAGCACCCGCCGGGCCCGCCCCTTACGCCCCGCCAGCGGATTCAACGGATGCACCAACGGCGCGACAGACATCCGCACCCGCCCGAGCAACTGCTCCAGCTCGGCCACCCGCGGAGCGGGGTCAGCCGTAGCGGACCCCGCAAGCCGCGCCGCCGCCTCAGCCGTGCACGCGTGCACACACCGCAAGGCCCGCTGGATCCACGCATCGGTGGTGGCGTGCGTAGTCACCGGCAGCACCACCAGCACGGCCAGCATCGCCCCCACCGCCCCGACAGCCGTCTCGGCCACCCGCAGCGCCAGCAGCGAAGGCGTGAGCACGCCGAGCAGCCCGTACAGAACCTCGGCCAGCAAGGTCACCCAGAGCATCATCCAGGTGTAGGAAACCGCGGCCGAGTAGAAGATCCCGAACACCGCGACCGCGACCAGCGCCACGGACGGCACGACTGCCCCGTCCACCGGCAGCGCCACCAGCAGCCCCAGGCCGATCCCGAGCACGGTGCCGAGCACGCGCCGGAACCCCCGTACCAGCGTTTCCCCGCGCGAGGCGGTGTTGACGAAGACCCACCAGGTCGCCCCGACGGCCCAGTACCAGCGCTGCCCGGACAACACCTGCCCGAGGACCAGCGCGAACCCGGCGCCCGCGACCGCCTGCGCGGCCTGCCGGGTGGTCACGCGGGCCAGCCCCGTGCCCCCCGGCGGGGCGGGCACCGTGGGCACCGGGAGCCCCCGCTCGTAACACCAGACCCCGAAGCGCACCGCGGCAGCGCTGAGCACGGACAGCAGGACGGCGGCGTACAGCTCGGGCAGTTGCACCGGGGTGACGTGCAGGAACTGCCCGACGAAGAACATCATGAAGGCGAACACCCCGACGCTGTGCCCACGCGGCCCCCACCGGCGCGCGTACACCCCCGCGCCGACGACCGCGAGGAAGGCCAGGTCACGCGCGACCGGATACGCGTGCAGCTCGGCGGCGACCGCCAGTACCAGCACGCCCACCCCGGGAAGCAGCGCCGTGGTGACGGCCTGCCCGCGCACGGTGGCATCGGCGACGGTGAACAGGGCGAGCAGCGCGGCGAGACCACCCGCGACCATGCCGGGCAGCGACTGCCCCGCGAGCCCGCACACCACGACGGCAAGCCCGATACCGAGCACGGCCCGCGCGGCGAAGCGCAGCCGCACCCGCCCCGGGTCCGGCGCCATGAACACCTTCTTCAGCACTGCTCGTCCGCCCCCTAGTGGCCGTTCGCACGAAAAAGGCGCCGCGGAATCCGCAGCGCCATCGACACCCCTATGACAGCACCTCAAGTCCGTTTGGCTCAACTGCCTCCCTCTTCGCTGAGCCATTGGTCCAACCAGGCCGCACTGCTCCAGTCACCCCACGGACCAACGGCCCAGGTCGCACGGCATTCCGGAACCCGGAGACACTGAGCCATTGGTACAGTCACGCTGTTCGACGAACCGCGAGGAGGCCGAACCACGATGGCCGTGGACGAGCTGGACACCCGCATCCTGCGCCTGCTGCTGGAGCAGCCGCGCACCAGCGTGCGCGAGTACGCCCGCCTCCTCGGGATCGCGCGGGGCACCCTCCAGGCCCGGCTGGACCGGATGGAGCGGGACGGCGTGATCACCGGCACGGGCCCCTCCCTCTCCCCCGCCGCGCTCGGCCACCCCGTGCTGGCGTTCGTGCACATCGAGGTCACACAGGGCCACATGGACGATGTCGGGGAGGCGCTGGCGGCCGTTCCGGAGATCGTCGAGGCGTTCTCCACCACCGGCGGCGGGGACCTGCTGGCGCGGGTGGTGGGCCGGGACAACGCCCATCTGGAGGACGTGATCCAGAAGCTGATCAGCGTGCCCGGCGTGGTGCGCACCCGTACCGAGGTGGCCCTGCGGGAGCGGGTGCCGTACCGGCTGCTGCCCCTGGTGGAGTCGGTGGGCCGGTCGGCGGCGAAGCCCTGACCGCCCGCGCGGGCCCGTTCCCCGTGGTGCGGCGGTGAGGGTCACTGCATAGCGTGACTCCATGACTACAGTCCAGAGCCGCCCTGCCGCCGGCGATGACCGACGGCGGTGGCAGGCGCTCGCGGCCTGCCTCGTGGCGGGCTTCATGACGCTGCTCGACAGCTCGATCGTGAACGTCGCGCTGCCCTCGATGGAACGCGGCCTCGGCGCCGACGCGGCCGACGTGTCCTGGGTGGTGTCGGGCTACGCCCTCACCTTCGGCCTCGCCCTCGTCCCGGCGGGCCGGCTCGGCGACGTACGCGGGCGCCGGGCGGCGTTCCTGTTCGGGCTCGCGCTGTTCACGCTCACCTCGGTGGCGTGCGGGCTGGCGCCGAGTTCGGGCTGGCTGGTGGTCTTCCGGCTGCTGCAGGGCGCGGCCTCGGGCATCGTCGCCCCGCAGACGACGGGGCTGATCCAGCAGATGTTCCAGGGCTCCGACCGGGCGCGCGCGTTCGGCATGCTGGGCAGCGTGGTCGGCATCTCCACGGCGGTCGGACCGCCGGCGGGCGGCCTGCTGATTGAGGCGTTCGGCGTCGACGACGGCTGGCGCTGGGTGTTCTACGTGAACCTGCCCATCGGCGTGGCCGCGTTCTGCGCGGCGCTGCGGCTGCTGCCGCGTACCCCGGTGGCGGACAAGCGGCGGGAGGGCGCGGACCTCACGGGCGTCCTGCTGCTCGGCGCGGGTGTGCTGGCGCTGATGCTGCCGCTGGTGCAGGAGCAGCAGTGGACGGGCCGGACGAAGTGGGCCCTGATGCCGGTGGCGGCGCTGCTGCTGGCCGCGTTCTGGCGGTGGGAGCGCCGTCAGGGCAAACGCGGAAACGATCCGCTGATCGACCTCGAGCTGTTCTCCCTGCGCTCCTTCACCCTGGGCGTGCTGCTGAACGTGGTGTACTTCGGCGGCTTCACCACGGTGTTCTTCGTCTACACCCTCTACTTGCAGAACGGCCTCGGCTACGGGGCGCTGGCAGCGGGTCTGGCGTCGCTGCCGTTCGCCGTCGGTTCGGCGGCCGGGGCGGCGCTGGGCGGCCGGCTGGTGATGCGGCACGGCCGCAAGCTGGTGGTCGTCGGCCTGATCGGGGTGGCGGTGGGCCTGCTCGCCGTGATCGGCGTCGTACAACTCGTCCAGGGACCGGGCGCGGCCTGGGCAGCGGCGCTGCCGCTGCTGCTCGCGGGGGTGGGCTCCGGGGTGACGATCTCTCCCAACACCACGCTGACCCTCACCCGTGTCCCCGTCCGGCGGGCCGGGGCGGCGGGCGGCATCCTGGTGACGGCCCAGCGCATCGGCTCGGCGGCCGGGATCGCGGCCGTGGGCGCGGTGTACTTCGCCCACCTGGCCAACCACGGCACCTCCACGCGGGCGCTGCAACTGGGTCTGCTCACGGCGGTCGGGATCATCCTGGTCGCGCTGGTGCTGGCCCTCGCCGACCTGTGGGAACGGCAGGCGCACCCGGGGCCGCCGATGGGCGAGGGCCCGGCGCCCGAGCCGGCGGAGCGCACGCCGTCCAAGGCGTGAGCGCTCAGGACTTGCGGCGCGGCTTCCCGGGACGTCCGCCGGAGCGCCCGCGCACGGGCCGCCCGGTGGGCTTGCCGCTCTTCTGCTTGGGGGCACCTTGGGCGGGCTTCTTCTTCTGCTGCTTGGGCTCCGGGGGCGTGGCGCGGCCCCGGGTGCTGTTGACGGTGCGGCCCCGGACGATGCCGATGAAGTCCTCCACCCGGTCGGTGGTGGCCTCCTCCGGCCAGGCGAGGGCGATCCGGGACTGCGGGGCGTCGACGACCGTGCGGTAGGTGAGGTCCTTGCGGTGGTAGAGACGCGCGAGGGACTGCGGGACGATCAGCAGGCCGACGTTGGCCGCGACCAGTTCCAGGGCGTCCGGGGTGGTGGCGGGCCGCTCGAAGCCGGGCTCACCGGGCGGGGCGTCCCAGTCGAAGACGTCGTCCAGCGGGTGGAAGAGCACCTCGTCGGCGAGGTCGGCGAGCGTGACCTCCTCGGCCGCGGTGATCACGTGGTCCTTGGGGACGACGACCACCGTGTCCTCGGTGTACAGGGGGATCGCGCTGAAGAAGTCACGGTCGACGGGCAGCCGTACGAAGCCCGCGTCGGCATCTCCCGCGCGCAGCAGGGCGTCCGCCTCGGCGGCGGGGACCTGGGTGAGGACGAGGGGGGTGCCGGGCAGGCGCTCGTTCCAGATCCGCACCCATTTGGCGGGCGTCACTCCGGGGACGTACGCGAGCCGGAACGACGGTGATTCTTCCGAGCCTGTCACCAGGCCAGGCTACCGGCCGTGGTCGGCTGCCACGCACACGGCCGATACCCTTGACCTCATGAGTTCGCAGCAGAGCCCCCAGACGATGAAGCCCGCCACCGCGGCGAAGAAGCTGGGTGTGTACCTCCCCGCCACCCCCGCCGCCTTCCAGGAGGGTGTGGTCTCGCGCGCCGAGCTGAACGAGCTCCAGACGAACCCGCCCGAGTGGCTGCGCGAGCTGCGTCAGAACGGCCCCCACCCCCGTCCGGTGGTCGCGGCCCGCCTCGGCATCTCGATCGCGGGCCTCGCTCGCGGCGGCGTCACCGAGCCCCTGACCACCGCCCAGATCGAGGACCTCCGCGAGGAGAGCCCCGAGTGGCTGGAGAAGGAGCGCGCCACCCAGGCCGAGGTCCGCAAGGAGACCGCGCGCATCAAGAAGCTGCACGAGAAGAAGGAAGCCAAGGAGAGCTGACGCTCCCACGCTGATGACGCGGCCGCGCCCCTGGGGTGCGGCCGCGTTGTTTATTGCGTCGACAACCCCCCGCCGCCCCCGGCAGAGTGGCCGCCCGTGACGAGCAGCGAGCTGTGGGACCGTGCCAGTGCCGAGCGCTACGACGCGGAGGAGACGGAGATGTCCTCGGCGGAGGTGCTCGGTCCGACCCTCGACTTCCTCGCCGGACTTGCCGGTGCCGGGCGGGCGCTGGAGTTCGCCGTCGGTACCGGGCGGGTGGCGGTGCCGTTGCGGGAGCGCGGGGTACCGGTGGCGGGGATCGAGTTCTCCGCGCACATGGCGGCGGTACTGCGCCGGAAGGTGGACGAGGAGACGCTGCCGGTCACGCTCGGGGACATGGCCACGACGGTGGTGCCGGGCGAGTTCAGCCTGGTCTACCTCGTCTACAACACCATCTCCAACCTGCTCACGCAGGACGAGCAGGTGGAGTGCTTCCGTAACGCGGCCCGGCATCTGGCGCCCGGTGGCCGCTTCGTCATCGAGCTGGGGGTGCCTCCGCTGCGGCTGCTGCCGCCCACACAGGTGGCGGTGCCGTTCGACGTGTCGGCGCACCATATCGGCTTCGACACCTTCGACCTGGTGGAACAGATCCTCGTCTCGCACCACCTCACACAGGACGGCGAGGACGGCCGGTACCGCCGTTCCGCCTCCCGCCACCGCTATGCCTGGCCGGCGGAGCTGGACCTGATGGCCCGCATCGCCGGGCTGGACCTGGAGCGGCGGGTGGCGGACTGGACCGGCACCCCGTTCACGGACACCTCGACCAACCACATCTCGGTCTGGCGGAAGCCGCTCTGAGCGGGTCACCGGTACTTCCCCGCCATGGTCCACACCTGATAGACGCAGGAGGCATGACACAACTCTCCCGCGCCGCACGCGGTGTCATCACCGCCGTAGCCGCCCTGCTGACCGTCACCGCCGCCTCCGCCACGGCCCGCGCCACGCCGGAACCGAAGGCGCCGAAGGACTTCGTGGCGCTGAGCACGGTGGACCCGACGATCATCCAGGAGATGCGCTACTTCACCCCGCACAACTTCGTCGGCGAGCGCATCGACGGCTACCGCCAGCCGATCTGCGTCCTCACCCGCCCCGCCGCC
>NZ_WWKH01001083.1:0-2425 GCF_009865595.1 Streptomyces sp. SID1328
GCGAGCCGGCGCAGCGCGGCCGCCACCGACAGGCGCTGCGGCCGGTCGGGATGGACCAGGCGGCCCAGCAGCGCCAGCGCCCACGCCATCAGCGAGCCCACCGCGGCCGTACCCGTGCGGGGGAGCACCTGGCCGGGCGTGGTCGTGGCGTTGGCGGCCACCGCGAAGGAGAACAGCAGCAGGATGGCGCCCAGCCCGCCGAGCCCGGTCGCGTCGCACACGTACTTGCACACGCCCGCCACCAGCGCCGTCGCCACGACCACCACCGCCGCGCCGGCCACGCCGGACCAGGGATGCGCCACCGACGCCAGCGCCGAACCGAGGCCCACACAGGCCGTCATGGCGAGCGCGACCCACGCCAGCACCCGCGCCCGGCGGCGGTAGGGCAGATTCCGGCCGAACGTCGTGGTGAACGCCCCGAGCATCCCGTACACCGCGAGGTCGGGACGGCCGGCCAGCACCGCCGGCAGGCCCGCGAGCGCCATGGCCAGGGCCGCACGCACCGCGAACAGCAGCGCGCCGTCGACCCGCTGGAGAGCCAGCGCTCCGCGCGGGAACAGCACATGCCCGACGCCGGAGGTGTCCCACCGGCGTCCGTCGCCACCGCCGGCGGGGGAGGAACGGCGCGAAGGGGGCATGTTGGGTGTATACCACCCGGCCCCGCCGCAGTCCTGATCGGCTTGTGGGGGCCGCGTTCGGGGGTGGTCATCTGCCGGGCCGGAAGCGGCGGACGGGACTAGGGTGAGGCCGTATGAGCATGTGGCTGCCGGTGTCCGCGGTTCCCAGGCTCGGCGGCTCACTCGTCGTCGGAGCGATCGCCGGCCTTGCCGTCGGGCTGACCGGCCAACCGGCGCCGCTGGCCATCCTGTCCGGCATCGCCGCCGTCGGCACCGTCTTCGTGGTCACCGGCTGGATGGTGCTGTGGCCCATGGACGCCGAGACCACCCGCACCGACGCCCGCCGTGAGGACTTCCGGCCCGCCGTGGACGAACTCGTGGTGGTCGGCGTCTCGCTGTGCGGGCTCGGGGGCATCGTGCTGATGCTGGTCGCACACCGCTCCGGCGCCGACACCGGAGCCGCCGCGGCCATCGCGCTGCTCGGCGTCCTCATGGCCTGGGCCGCGCTGCACCTCATGTACACGACCCGCTACGCCTACCTGTACTACGGCCCGGCCCGGGGCGGCATCGACTTCAACTCCGAACTGAGGCCCGCCTATTCGGACTTCTTCTACTTCAGCTACAACCTCGGCATGACCTACCAGGTCTCCGACACCAGCGTCTCCCACCCGCTGATCCGGTCGGTGGCGCTCCGGCACTGTCTGCTGTCGTACCTGTTCGGCATCAGCGTGCTGGCCACCACCATCAACCTGGTCGCGGGCGTCGTCACCGGCTGATCAGCAGGCGCCGACCCACTCCGTGGCGCCGTCCGTGAAGATCTGCCGCTTCCAGACCGGCACCTCGTGCTTGAGGGTGTCGATGAGCTTGCGGCACGCGGCGAACGCCTCCGCCCGGTGCGGGCAGGAGACCGCGGTGATCACCGCGACGTCCCCGATCGCCAGCAGACCCGTCCGGTGCACGGCGGCCAGCGCGCGCACCGGGAACTCGGCCGCGATCTCCTCGGCCACCCGGCGCAGCTCCGTCTCGGCGGAGGGATGGGCGCTGTACTCCAGGGAGGGCACCGACTTGCCGCCGTCGTGGTCGCGGACCGTGCCGACGAACAGGGCGGTGCCGCCCGCGGCGTCGTCACCGACCGCGCCGTACACCTCGTCGAGGGAGAGCGGGGTGTCGCGCAGGCCGAGCAGGCGGATGGGGGCGGGGGACAGGGCGGGGAGCGCCATGAGGTGATCCGGTTTCCGGGTGAGGGGGGAGGGAGGTGGGCGGACGCGGGGCTGCTCAGCCGCCGGCGAAGGGCGGGAGCACCTCGACCACGGCGCCGTCCCGCAGGGTGACCGAGGCGTGGTCGCGGACGCCGACCGGGTCGCCGTCGACCAGGAAGGAGCAGACCCCCAGGACCTGCGCGAAGCGCGGCTCGTGCGCGTGGCGGGTCCGCGCCTGCTCCAGTGCCTGGGCGAGGGTCCCCGCACGGTAGGGCTCCTCCGCCGTGCCGGCCGCGCCCTTGGCCGCGGCCCAGTAGCGGATGGTGCCGGTGGATGCCGTCTTCGTCTCCATGTCCTTCGCCTTCTCGGGTGGGTCGTGTCTGAGGTGATGCGGGGTGGGTCAGCCGGTGGGCAGCGGCAGCAGTTCCACCGCGTCCCCCGCCGCGGCTCCGCCGGGCGGGACCACGGCCAGCGCGTCGGCCAGGGCCAGCCCGCGCAGCATCGCCGGGCCGTCGTAGGGCAGCGGCGCCACGCCGGTGCCCGTCGTACGCACCGGCAGCAGCCGGGTGTCGCGAGGGTGGCCGCGGAGCGCCTCGGCGGTCACGGCAC
>NZ_WWKH01001084.1:0-2566 GCF_009865595.1 Streptomyces sp. SID1328
GGGCCGCGGGAGTTGGCGACGGCGACGTCGTGCCCGAGGGCGGTGAGCCGCCGGGTGAGGTTGCCGCCGATGTTCCCCGCGCCGATGATACCGATCTTCATGGCTGACCCTCCAGATTTCCATGCACGTGCATGCGCCTGTCACCGGGGTCAACCTCACGGGGCCGGGCCCTATTCCGGCCGCCCATGCGGACCTCGTGAACGTCGGTGACCGCGGCCGGGCGCGGGCATCGCAACTCGCAAGCGACACGGGCGATCCCACCCGGCCGCCGCAGGGTGCCGGCTCTACGCGGTGGCACGTACCACGTCCACGTCGTCCGCCCGGACATATGCCAGTCGGTGGCCGAACTGGATCTCGTAGTACAGGGCTTGTCCCTTCACGAATCGGCCGGGCGAGGCGCTGTCGACGTCCGAGGGCTCGAAGTGCTCGCCCCTGACGGTGCCTGGGGTCGCGTACCGCTGGCCCGCGAGGAACTTGTAGGGGAGTGGTGAGTCGGGGTGCACGGCGGTGCCGTCGGGGTACGCCAATTCCTCGGGGTTGGCGCGTCCGTACACGGGGATGTCGGACAGTCCGGGTTTGGGCGTGACCATGCGGCCGACGCTGCCGACCGCTGTGGGGTGCGCCGACGGGTTCCTGAACCATGCCTTCTGGCCCAGGTACCAGATGGCCGTCCAGTCGCCGCGCCGCTGGGCGACCGCGTATGTCTGCCCCGTGGAGACGCGTGACGTCATGTCGTAGACGCCGATCGTGGAGTCCTCGCCGTCAGGACGCTTGCCCATGTCCTGCACCAGTGGGGCACTCTCACTCGGCTCGGTGTACAGACGCACGGCGCTGGATCCGTGCGGGGCGCACAGCTTGGCCTCCCCTGTGCACCCCGTATATGTCGGCCTGTTCGTCACGAAGTCGGGAAGGACGGTCACCAGTTCGCTGTTGGGGCCGGCCGTCGCGCGCAGGGGTGCCCCCAGGAGGTCGAAGTAGTGCCGCCAGTCCCAATAGGGGCCCGGGTCCTCGTGCATGGCGGGGATGCTGGCGGTCGTGGGGCCGGGCACGTCCTCGTGGCCGATGATGTGCTGCCGGTCCAGCGGGATGGCGTACTTCTTGGCGAGGTACGACACCAGGCGGGCCGACGACTGGTACATCTGCTCCGTGTACCAGGTGTCCGGCTGGGCGAGGAACCCCTCGTGCTCGACGCCGATCGAGCGGGCGTTGACGTCTTGGTTTCCGGAGTGCCAGCCGATGTCCTTGGTTCTGAGGTGCTGTGTCACCCGGCCGTCGCCGGAGCTGATCGTGTAGTGCCAAGACGCCTCGGACGGAGTCTGCACCGTCTGGAACATGGTGTTCTGGGTGTCCTCCGTGTCGTGGATGACGACGTACTCGATCTTCTGGTCCTTGGGACGGTCGGCCACGTCATGGTTGCCGTACCGATCGTCGCCGTACAGCACGCGCGGGGCTGGAAGCCAAGCGCACGCGAGGGTCGCCGGACACTCGACCCCGGTGCCGGCACCGCTCTTGGCATTGGCGTCGGGGCTGTTCCCGGGCGCCGACGCTTCATGCGGCGGTACGGCCTCCCTCTCCCTGGCGCCCGGTCGCACTCCGGGGCTCGCCGCGAGGGTCACCCGCTGCCCGGTGTCCGTGGTGCGCTGCGCACCCTTACGTATCACCTCGAACACGTTGTCGGCATACGTAGCCGCGGTCACGCTGTCGGTCGACCCGGAGAAGCGCGCCACCGCTCCCCACCATTCGGCCGGATCCGCACCGAGCGGCCTGCCCAGCTCTCGCTGCGTCGCCGCCAGGAGCGCGGCGCCGCCGCGTATGTTCTCGACGGCGTCGGTACGCAGCCTGACCGACGGAACACGTAGAAGTCCGGCAGCTCGCTCCAGCGTCGCCAACTGCCGAGAAGGACCTTTCTTCGCTGTCAGCGCGCCTTGGGAGGCCGGTGGGTCCGCCGACGACGCCGACCGCCCTGGCGCGGCGCGGTCCACCGCACCGCCCGGTGCTCCGGCCAGGGCCGCGTGCATGTCGGTGAGGTGCATCGGCCCGTATCCGCCGATGACGCTCGGAGCGCCTGCGTGCGCGTCCCACCGGGACTCCATGTACGACACGCCGAGGAGCACGCTCCGCGGCACCCGGAACTCGGCGGCTGCGTCGGAAAAGGCCCGCTGCAGCCGGATCGCGGAACCCCGGTCGTGCGGACCGCCCAGCGGCCAACTGCCCAGCAGAGGCGTTATCAGCGCAGCCGCCGCTATCACGCAAGCCGTCCGGTACAGATGTCTCACGGTGCGGGGAAGGGCAGATCCTCCCATGCGGGACCTCCTGTAGGAGCCGGGGGCGGTGCGGGCGCGGCGAAGGACCCGCGGGCAGTACGAGATCCGCGGCAGGCGGCTCCCCGTAGATCCGCCCAACAGCGTCGGGACAAGGGAACGTGTGCCGGCAACGGCCGCTCCTCCACGTTCTCCCGACTCCCGCGCGTCGGCTTGCCAAGCGTCACTGGCGCGGCCTAGTCCTGCGCTCGGTGCCACCCGGTCGGCGGCCCGGCGCCCGCTGCTGCCGGATGGACGCGATGGTG
>NZ_WWKH01001085.1:0-2585 GCF_009865595.1 Streptomyces sp. SID1328
GGAGCTGGGCCCGAAGGAGGTCGGCGAGCGGGCGGCCAGGCTGCGGGACGCGCTGCGCGAGGAGCTGTCGGCCTGAGCCGGGCGGACGGGGCGCGAGAGAAGGGATTTGCCTCGGCGGCCGTGGGTCCCGTAGTGTCGTGTTCACCGACGCGGGGTGGAGCAGCTCGGTAGCTCGCTGGGCTCATAACCCAGAGGTCGCAGGTTCAAATCCTGTCCCCGCTACTGAAGGCCGAGGGCCGGAATCCGAATGGATTCCGGCCCTCGGTCGTGTGCGGGTGGCTTCGTTCGTCAGGCGGCGGCGCACTCCGGGCACAGGCCCCGGTAGGTCACCTCGACGTCGGAGACGGCGAAGCCGAAGCGCTCGGTGTCGGGAAGGTCGGTGAGCGGGTCGCCGGTCGGGTGCACGTCGCGGATCGCGCCGCAGCGGGAGCAGACCAGGTGATGGTGCGGGTGGTGCGCGTTCGGGTCGTACCGCTTGGCGCGGTGGTCCGTGCTGACCTCCAGCACCTCGCCGAGCGAGACCAGCTCGCCCAGGGTGTTGTAGACGGTCGCGCGGGAGATCTCCGGCAGCTTCGCCACGGCGCGCGCGTGAACCTCGTCGGCCGTGAGGTGGACGTGCTCGCCGTCCAGTACCTCGGCCACCACTCGGCGCTGCGAGGTCAGCCGCCATCCGCGTCCACGCAGCCGGTCCAGAAGGTCACTCATGGCAGCCAGCGTAACAGCAGGCCGACCAGATCCCGAACAGGTGTGACTTTGGAATCCCAGCAAGGTTGGACACAGTCCAACCTTGCTGGAGGGGTTCAGAGGACCGGTTCGGGGGCGCGGGCGGGGGCCCAGCAGCGGATGATGTCGCGGACCGAGACGATGCCCGCGGGCTCGCCCCGGTCCAGCACGACCAGGTGCCGGAAGCCGCCGTGCGTCATGGCGCTCGCGGCCTCGCGCAGGGTCCAGGCGGGGGCGGCGAAGACCACGGACGTGGTGGTGTGGGCCTGGGCGGACTCGGCGTCCGGGTCCTGGCCGAGACCGACGGAGTTGAGGATGTCCCGCTCGGTGAGGATGCCGATGCCGCCCGCGTCCGGGTCGAGCACCACGGCGGCGCCGACCCGGCGGGCGGACATCAGGGCGGCGGCCTGGCGGAGGGTGTGGGCGGGGCCGATGGTGAGGACCACCGTGCTCATGGCGTCTCGGACGAGCGTGGGGGGTGATGCGGGGGCGGGAACGAGCATGGGCTTCAGCCACCTCCTGCGGAACCCGTGCCGCACAAGCACGGATTCACGAATTCACAAGTGAGGGAGGCTTCAGCGTGACAGGTAAAAGGGAGGTCAACAAGAGGGCGCGCGCAGCCCGTTGAGGGCGCGCGGTGCCGGCGGGTGCGCTTCAGTCGCCGAGGCGTTCCAGCAGTGCGTCGTGCAGCACGCCGTTGGAGGCGGCCGCGTTGCCGCTGTGCGGGCCCGGACGGCCGTCGAGACCGGTGAAGGTGCCGCCCGCCTCGGTGACGATGATCGCGTTGGCCGCCATGTCCCACAGCGACAGTTCCGGCTCCGCGCACATGTCCACCGAGCCCTCCGCCACCATCATGTAGGGCCAGAAGTCGCCGTACGCGCGCGTGCGCCACACCTCGCGGGACAGCTCCAGGAAGCCGTCGAGCCGACCGCGTTCCTCCCAGCCGGTGAGCGAGGAGTAGGCGAAGGAGGCGTCGGCCAGGTCGCTCACCCCGGAGGCGTGGATACGGTTCGCCGAGGTCAGGCTGCGTCCGGTGAAGGCGCCGTGGTCCTTCGCGGCCCACCAGCGGCGGCCCAGCGCGGGCGCCGAGACCAGGCCCACGACCGGGTGGAACCCGCCCGGACCCGCCTCCATCAGTGAGATCAGGGTCGCCCACACCGGGACCCCGCGCACGTAGTTCTTGGTGCCGTCGATCGGGTCGATCACCCAGCGGCGCGGGCCCGAGCCCTCGGCGCCGTACTCCTCGCCGAGGACCGAGTCGCGGGGGCGGGCGCGCTGGAGGTGGTTGCGGATCAGCTCCTCGGCGGCCTTGTCCGCCTCGCTGACCGGCGTCATGTCCGGTTTCGTCTCGACCTTCAGGTCGAGGGCCTTGAAGCGCTCCATGGTGGTCGCGTCGGCGGCGTCGGCGAGGACATGGGCGAGGCGCAGATCGTCGAGATAGTCCGGCATGTGACGACCGTATCGGCCGCCGGTGTCCGGAAGCCACCAGGGGGAGCGCGGGCGCGGCGTACGGCGCACCGGCCGAACCGCGCCCCCGGTACGCCCCCGGACCCTTGACAGCGCCGGTGGGCAAGTCAAATCTAAGCGCCACAGCTCGCCCCAGGGAGGCGAAGATGCCCGCAGCCCGCGAATCGCTGCTGGACGCCGCAGGCAGAGCACTCGCCCAGCGGCCGTGGTCGACGGTACGGATGGTCGACGTGGCGGCGGCCGCCGGAGTGTCCCGGCAGACGCTCTACAACGAGTTCGGCGGCAAGGACGGCCTGGCCCGGGCCCTGATGCGGCGCGAGGCCGACGGCTACCTCGCCGGCGTGGACCGCGCCCTCGCCGCCCACGCCGGCCCCCGCGACCGGCTCGCCGCCATC
>NZ_WWKH01001086.1:0-2025 GCF_009865595.1 Streptomyces sp. SID1328
GGCGCGGCGGTGCCGCGAGCGGGCGCCGGGGCCTTGCAGGGGGCCGCCGTATGGCTGCGGCCCCCCGAGCCGGGGCGCGATGTGGAGGCGGTACTGCCCGCGCTGCCGTCCTTCGAGGGCGTCGCGGGCGCCCCCGATCTCGTACGGCTGGTGGACACCGTGGCGGCGCAGTGCCACCGGGTCCGGCTGCGGCGGGGCGCCGGGCCCCGTTCGCGGGGGCGTGATCAGCCGTTGGCCTTCTCGTAGGCCTCGCGGATGGACGCGGGGACGCGGCCGCGGTCGTTCACGTCGTAGCCGTTCTCCTTGGCCCAGGCGCGGATGGCCGCGGTGTCCTGGTTGCCACCGGAAGCGGCGCGGGCCGCCTTGCCGCGGCCCCCGGAGGAACGGCCACCGGTACGCCGGCCGCCCTTCACATACGCGTCGAGAAGGCCGCGCAGCTTGTCCGCATTGGCGGTCGTGAGGTCGATCTCGTACGTCTTGCCGTCCAACGCGAACGTCACGGTCTCGTCAGCCTCGCCGCCGTCGAGGTCGTCGACAAGAAGGACCTGAACCTTCTGTGCCACGGGATTTCCTTTCATCGATAACGTGAGGGCGGGGAGGTCCGCGGCGTACGCCGTTTAGCCGCCCCTGTTATATGCAGTGCAGCAGTACGCCGGAAAGCAAACCGCTTTTGCCGGAAAAACACAAACCCTCGGGGAGAGACCTCCCGCCCTCTCACGCCCGGAAACGTGCGCGTTTCGGACATAGGGAACCGGGGCATTGGCGATCACAGATGCAGAAGCATCCGGCTGTTGCCCAAGGTGTTGGGTTTCACTCGTTCGAGACCGAGGAACTCCGCGACGCCCTCGTCATAGGAGCGCAACAGCTCCGCGTACACATCGGTGTCCACCGGTGTCTCGCCGATCTCCACGAAGCCGTGCTTGGTGAAGAAGTCGACTTCGAAGGTCAGACAGAAAACCCGGCGAACGCCGAGCCGGCGCGCGGTGTCGAGCAACTTCCCCAGCAGCCGGTGACCCACTCCGGCGCCCTTGAGGGACGGGTTCACCGCGAGAGTGCGGACTTCCGCGAGGTCTTCCCACATGACGTGCAAGGCACCGCAGCCGACGACCTCGGCGTTGTCGTCGCGTTCCGCGACCCAGAACTCCTGGATGTCCTCGTAAAGGGTGACCGTGGCTTTGTCGAGCAGGATGCGGTCACGCGAGTAGGCGTCGAGGAGTCGTCGGACAGCGGGAACATCGCTGGTCCGGGCGCGCCGGACGGTGATGGCATTCGCGGAGACTTCGGGGCTCTTCGCTGACATGGGCGGACGCTATCGCCCGCCGGTCTCCTCCGCCGAACCGGGGTTCTCGCGCGTTTGCGGCCCTTGGACGATACGGATGGCGTCGCTGAGGGCCTGGCGCTGTTCCTCGCTCATCATCCCGAAGAACGCGACGAGAGCGGCGGCGGGGTTGTCGCTCTGCGACCAGGCGTCGTTCATGAGCGCGGCGGCGTAGGCGGCTCTGGTGGAGACGGCCTCATATCGATAGGCGCGCCCTTCCGCCTCACGGCGGACCCAGCCCTTCTGATGAAGATTGTCCAAAACCGTCATGACGGTGGTGTACGCGATCGAGCGTTCCTGCTGGATGTCTTCCAGGACTTCCCGGACGGTCACCGGGCGGTTCCACTTCCACACCCGTGACATGACGGCGTCTTCGAGATCTCCCAAGGGGCGAGGCACAAAACAAATAATAGTGGGAGATCCGGTCAAATCGGCGCCGACGTGCGGGCGGCTCAGGCGTCGCCGTGGGCGGCCCGGCGGGCGTTCTCGGCGCGCGCGAGGGCGGCGTCGACGGCCGCGTCCTCCTTGCCCTTGGCCGCTCCGCCCTGGGTCTTCACGATCACCCGGACCACCCCGATGAAGAGGGCGGCCATGACGAAGGGGGGCACCAGCGCGGCAACGTAGTCCATGGCTTCAGGGTAGCCACGCGGGGCGGCCCGGCCGGGGCGGGGTGGGCCTTATGTCCTCCCCGCCCCATAGGGCCAGGT
>NZ_WWKH01001087.1:0-1269 GCF_009865595.1 Streptomyces sp. SID1328
CCGGCCAGCGGGCGGTCGGCGGCCTCGACGACGGTCACCGCGCAGCCCGCCTCACGGGCGGCGGTGGCGAACTCGGCGCCGATCCAGCCCGCGCCGACGACGACCACGTCGTGCTGCGCGGCCAGCACCGGGCGCAGCCGCTCGGCGTCGTCCAGGGTGCGCAGCAGGTGCACACCGGGCGCCTGGTCCGTGCCGGGCAGCCGGACGGGTTCGGCGCCGGTGGCGAGGACCAGCACGTCGTACCGGACGGGCCCGGCGGTGGTGTCCACCTCGCGGTCGGCGGGACGGACGCCGAGCGCCTCGCAGCCGAGCCGGAGGTCGATGCCGAGCGAGGCGAAGTCCACGTCGAAGGCGGAGCCGTCGGCGGTGCCCAGCAGGATGGCCTTGGACAGCGGGGGCCGGTCGTACGGCTGGTGCGGTTCGGCGCCGATCAGGGTGACGGGCCCGGTGAAGCCCTGTTCGCGCAGGGCGACGGCGGTCTGCACCCCGGCCATCCCCGCCCCGACGACGACCACGCGCCGTTCCTGTGCCTGGCCCGCCGAAGATCTCTGCTCGCTCACATCGCCACCCTAAGTCACCTGACTCACCGTCAGTCAGTGCGCGGCGGCACCGACCTCTTCCACCACGCTGGTGCCCGCGCCCGGCCCGGATTCCCACTCCCACTCCTCCTCCAGCCGGACCCGGCCGTCGGGCAGCTCGACCACGGTGGAGACGCAGTGCCCGGAGGCGGTGGTGCCGTCGTGCCGGAGCTGGACGTAGCGGAAGTCCAGCCGGTCCCCGGCGCGGGTGCCGACGAGATGGCCGCGCGCGATGTCCCCGCCCGCGTACTCGGCCCAGATCCGCCCCTCGCTCTCGTGGTAGGCGAACCGGGTCCCGGTGCCCACCTGGCCCGGTGCCTGGTCCGTCACGGGGGCGAGGGTGAGTCCGTCGAGCGAGCGGGGCATGGGCGAGGGCTCCCTTACGGGTGAACTGGGCGGGCGGCTACGCTGGCCACCGTAACTGCACTCGCGGGAGCCCGGACGCACCGGGCTGAGAGGGAGGCTGGCGGCCTCCGACCGTACGAACCTGATCCGGGTCATGCCGGCGAAGGGAGGGGCGGGACGCCCATGCCGTCACGTACGTCCGAACGACCCGGTGCTCCGGACGTCCTCGTCGTGGGGGGCGGGATCATCGGCCTGGTCACCGCCTGGCGCGCGGCCGGGCGGGGGCTCACCGCCGCCGTGGTGGACCCGGATCCCGGCGGCGGGGCCGCGCGGGTCGCGGCCGGGA
>NZ_WWKH01001088.1:0-2306 GCF_009865595.1 Streptomyces sp. SID1328
GCCCTTCTGCGCGGCGCCCCGCAACGGCCCGGCACCCCCCGCGCGGTGGAACGGGGCGACCGCCTCGCCTACGTGATGTTCACCTCCGGCTCCACCGGCCTCCCCAAGGGCGTCGGCGTCACGCACGACGACGTGCTCGCACTGGCCGCCGACGCCGCCTGGCGCGACGGCGTCTCCGACGCGGTGCTGATGCACTCCGCCTACGTCTTCGACGCCTCCACCTTCGAGATCTGGGTGCCGCTCCTCAACGGCGGCCGGGTGGTCGTCGCCCCGTCCGGCGGCCTGGAGCCGCGCGTGCTCCGGGAGATGACGGAGCGGTACGGGGTCACCTCGTTGTTCCTGACGACCTCGCTGTTCAACCTCGTCGCCGAGACCGACCCGGCTGCCTTCGCCGGGCTCCGCCTGGTCTCCACCGGCGGCGAGGCGGCCGCCCCCGGCCTCACCCAGCGGGTCGCCGAGGCCGCCCCCGGCACCCGGGTGCTGAACGTGTACGGCCCCACCGAGACCACCACCTTCGCCACCCGCCACCGGGTCACCGCCGGCACGAGCGGCGTGCCCCCGATCGGCCGCCCCCTGGACGGCATGAACGCCTACGTCCTCGACGACCGCCTGCGCCCGGTGCCGCCGGGCGTGGTCGGTGAGCTGTACGTCAGCGGCCGGGGCGTGGCCCGCGGCTACCTGGGCCGCGCCCGGCTCACCGCCACCCGGTTCGTGGCCGACCCGTACGACGCGGCGGGCGCCCGGATGTACCGCACCGGCGACCTCGCCCGCTGGACCGCCGACGGCGACATCGAGTACGCCGGGCGCGTCGACGGACAGGTCAAGCTGCGCGGGTTCCGTATCGAGCCCGCCGAGATCGAGAACACCCTGCTCACCGACCCCGCCGTACGCTCCGCCCGCGTCCTGGTCCGGGAGGACGTGCCCGGCGACCCGCGCCTGGTCGGCTACGTCGTCCCCGAACCCGGCACCGCCCCGGACGCCGCCGCGCTCGCCCGGACCGTGGGCCGGGCGCTGCCCGCCTACATGGTGCCGTCGGCCTTCGTCCTGCTCGACGCGCTGCCCCTGAACGCCAACGGCAAGCTCGACCACCGCGCCCTGCCCGCGCCCCGGGCAGCCACGGCCGCCGGGCGTGCCCCGCGCACCGCCCACGAGGAGGTGCTGGCAGGGCTGTTCGCCGATGTGCTCGGCCTGGACGCGGTCGGCGTGGACGACGACTTCTTCGCCCTCGGCGGCCACTCCCTGCTCGCCACCCGCCTCACCGGCCGGGTCCGCACCGCGCTCGGCGCCGAACTCGACCTGCGGACCCTCTTCGAGCACCCCACGGTCGCCTCGCTGGCCGCCGTGCTCGACACCTCCGGCGCGGCACGCCCCGCGCTCGTCCCGCAGGACCGGCCCGACCCGGTGCCGCTGTCCTTCGCGCAGCAGCGGCTCTGGTTCCTCAACCGGGCCGAGGACTCCGGCGACACCTACAACGTGCCGCTCGTCCTCGACCTCGAAGGCCCGCTGGACACCGACGCCCTGCGCGGCGCCCTCGCCGACGTGGTGGCCCGGCACGAGAGCCTGCGCACGGTGTTCGCGGAGGAGGACGGGGTGGCCCGGCAGGTCGTCCTGGACGCCGCGCACGCCGCCGAGCTGGTCCCGCTCGCCGTCGAGGAACCCCCCGCCGGGGCGGACGCCGAGGTGTGGGCCGAGGAGGCGGTGGCCCGACTGGCCGGCGCCCCCTTCGACCTCGCCGGGGGCGTCGCCTTCCGTGCCGGGCTGCTGCGGCTCGGTGTGGACCGGCACATCCTGGTTCTGGTCCCGCACCATGTCGTCGCCGACGGCTGGTCCCTCGCCCCGCTGAGCCGGGACGTCGGCGCCGCCTACCGGGCCCGGCTGGCGGGGGAGGACTTGCCCGACTGGCCCGCGCTGCGGGTGCAGTACGCCGACTACGCCCTGTGGCAGCGGGCGTTGCTCGGGGAGGGCGGCGACCCGGACAGCCTCGCCGCGCGGCAGCTCGCCTTCTGGCGCGAGGCGCTGCATGGCGCCCCCGATCTGCTCGAACTCCCGCTGGACCGGCCGCGCCCGGCCGTTCCGAGCCACCGGGGCGGGGCGGTGCCCTTCGAGCTGCCCGCCGATGCCCACGCCGAGCTGACCGGGCTGGCCCGCGCGGCCGGCTGCACCCCGTTCATGGTGCTGCAGGCCGCCCTCGCCGTGACCCTGCGCGCCCACGGCGCTGGCGAGGACATCCCGCTCGGCACGGCGGTCGCCGGACGCGCGGACGAGGCGCTGGACGACCTGGTCGGGTTCTTCGTCAACACCCTCGT
>NZ_WWKH01001089.1:0-3252 GCF_009865595.1 Streptomyces sp. SID1328
GCGTCGCGGCGCCACCCCGCCCCGGGGACGCGCCCTGCGGATCTACGACGGTCAGCCGGATCTGCATCGCCGTCAGCGGTCCCTTCCGCCCGGCCGCGGAGGTCCCCCACTCCGCACGGGCACGTAGGCCAGTACTGCACGCATCCTCGCACCTGTCCCGGCTCTCCCGCCCGCGTCCCGGTACGAAGTGATCTTGATTGGTCAGCTCTGCCCCCAAAAGTGCCTGACCAGTAGCGCGGCGGCGATCACTTGAGATCGGTCACGCACCGGAACCGGCAACCGGCGGACCGAGGTGAGCGTCTTTCCACCGAACATGTGCCGGAAGCCGCACGTAGTACTCAGGGGGCGGCTTCCGGAGGGGCCACTACAGTGGTCGGAACGCCGGAACACCCCGGCGGCAATCGGCGAACAAGCAGCAGGGAGCGCGTGACGTGCGGCCAGTCGGCAGCAAGTACCTGCTCGAGGAGCCGCTCGGACGCGGCGCCACGGGCACCGTCTGGCGCGCCCGCCAGCGGGAGACGGCGGGCGCCGAGGCGGCCGTGGCGGGCCAGCCCGGCGAGACGGTCGCCATCAAGGTCCTCAAGGAGGAGCTGGCGAGCGACCCGGACATCGTGATGCGCTTCCTGCGCGAGCGCTCCGTACTCCTCCGGCTCACCCACCCCAACATCGTCCGGGTCCGCGACCTGGTCGTCGAGGGCGACCTGCTGGCGCTCGTCATGGACCTCGTCGAGGGCCCCGACCTGCACCGCTACCTGCGCGAGAACGGCACCTTCTCGCCCGTCGCCGCCTCCCTGCTCACCGCCCAGGTCGCCGACGCGCTCGCCGCCAGCCACGCCGACGGCGTCGTCCACCGCGACCTGAAGCCCGCCAACGTGCTGCTGCGCCAGTACGACGGCCGGATGCACCCGATGCTGACCGACTTCGGCATCGCCCGGCTGGCCGACTCACCCGGCCTGACCCGCACCCACGAGTTCGTCGGCACCCCCGCCTACGTCGCCCCGGAGTCCGCCGAGGGCCGCCCGCAGACCTCAGCCGTCGACGTCTACGGCGCCGGCATCCTGCTGTACGAGCTGGTCACCGGGCGTCCGCCGTTCTCCGGCGCCACCGCCCTCGAGGTGCTGCACCAGCACCTCAGCGCCGAGCCGCGCCGCCCCTCCACCGTCCCCGACCCGCTGTGGACGGTGATAGAGCGCTGCCTGCGCAAGAACCCCGAGGAACGGCCCAGCGCCGAGAACCTCGCCCGCGCCCTGCGCGTGGTCGCCGAGGGCGTCGGGGTGCACGCCAACCCGGCCCAGATCGCCGCGGCCGAGGGCGTCGCCGCCCTCCTCGCGCCCGACCCCGCCCCGGCCCCCGTACCCGACGTGCCCGGCGCCTCCGACGCCACCCAGGTACTGCCCCCGAACACCGCCCGGACGGCCTACGACCCCAACGCGGCCACCAGCTTCCTGCCGCACACCGCAGGCCCGCAGGGCGCCGCCGACCCGACCACCGTCCTCCCGAGCACCGGCGCCGCCGACCCCACCACGGTCATGCCGCCGGTGCCGCAGGGCCGGCCGGGCCAGTACGACCCGCAGGACCCCTACGGGCAGAACCAGCAGAACGCGCAGAATCCGGACCAGCCGCACCCCTGGCAGACCCAGCTCCGCGCCGCCCGCGACCGCAACGAGCAGACGCAGGTCCAGTACCTCGACCCGGACGAGGACCCGCTGCGCCGCCGCCCCCAGCGGCAGGCCGCCCGCCCGCAGCACCAGCCGCAGCAGCCGCGTCAGCAGCAGCCGCAGCAGCGTCCGGCGCCCCGGCGCTCGACCCCGCAGCCGCAGCAGTACTCCCCGCCGCCGCAGCCCCAGCGCTACGCCCCCGAGCCGCAGCGGCCCGCGCGCGAGCCCCGGCCGGCCCGGCAGCGCGGCGCCAACCCGATGAAGATCCCCGGCCTGGGCTGCCTCAAGGGCTGCCTCTTCACGATCGTCATCCTGGTCGTGGCGAGCTGGCTGATCTGGGAGCTGACCCCGCTGCACACCTGGGTCGGCCAGGGCAAGGGCTACTGGGACCAGCTCAGCGACTGGGCCGGCTCCGTCGCCGACTGGTTCAAGAGCCTGGACAGTTCCTCCGGCGGCAGCTGAACGGCCGCTCGCGGAGCCGGTTCTGGGGACTTGTCGACACCCAGCGGGTGATTTCCGGCTCCGCGGTGAAGGCGGCCCCCGTGGGCGCGTAGTTTTGTCGACCGGGGCAACACGCGTCTGGTGGGAGCAGTCTTGGCACGGAAGATCGGCAGCCGGTACACCGCCAACCAGATCCTGGGGCGGGGCAGCGCCGGGACGGTGTGGCTGGGCGAGGGACCGGACGGGCCCGTCGCCATCAAGATGCTGCGCGAGGACCTCGCCTCCGACCAGGAGCTGGTCGGCCGCTTCGTGCAGGAGCGGACCGCGTTGCTGGGACTCGAGCACCCGCACATCGTGACCGTGCGGGACCTCGTGGTCGACGGCAACGACCTCGCCCTCGTCATGGACATCGTGCGCGGCACCGACCTGCGCACCCGCCTGGAGCGCGAGCGCCGGCTCGCGCCCGAGGCCGCGGTGGCGATCGTCGCCGACGTCGCGGACGGGCTCGCCGCCGCGCACGCGGCCGGGGTCGTCCACCGGGACGTCAAGCCCGAGAACATCCTCCTCGACATGCGCGGCCCGCTCGGCCCCGGCGGCGCCCACCCGGCGCTGCTCACCGACTTCGGCGTGGCCAAGCTCATCGACTCGCCCCGGCGCACGCGTGCCACGAAGATCATCGGCACCCCCGACTACCTCGCCCCCGAGATCGTCGAGGGCCTGCCCCCGCGCGCGGCCGTCGACATCTACGCCCTCGCCACGGTCCTGTACGAGCTGCTCGCGGGCTTCACCCCCTTCGGCGGCGGCCACCCCGGCGCGGTGCTGCGCCGGCATGTCACCGAGACCGTGGTGCCGCTGCCCGGCATCCCCGAGGAGCTGTGGCAGCTCATCGTCCAGTGCCTCGCCAAGGGCCCCGCCTCCCGGCTGCGCGCCTCCGAACTCGCCGCCCGGCTGCGCGAACAGCTCCCCACCCTCGCGGGCATCCCCCCGCTGGAGGTCGACGAGCCCGACCCCGAGGCGGCCCCCGAGGAGCCCCCCGCCCCCCTTCCGTCCGGCGAGCCGGTCCGCCGCCGAGGCGCCGTCTCCCTGGTCCCCGGCGCCAAGCCCGACTCCAACCGCGACACCCACACCTCCATGCGCGTCCCGGCCCCCGACG
>NZ_WWKH01001090.1:0-791 GCF_009865595.1 Streptomyces sp. SID1328
CCTGGGCCGGGGCGGGGATCGCAGGCGGTGTGGCCTGGTAGGCGGGAGCCGGTGCGGGCGCGGGGGCTGCCTGGGCTGCCGGCGCCGCGGCCTGGAAGGCAGGTGCCGGGGCCGCAGGCGGTTCGGGCTGGAAGGCGGGGGCCGCCGGGAAAGCGCCCGTCCCGTACGCGGGGGCCGGGGGCTCCTCGGCCCCCGGGACTACGCTCAGGAACGCGCCGGTCCCGTACGTCGGGGCGGGGGTCGCCTCGGCCACCGGAGGTACCGCCGGGAACGCCCCCGTGTCGTACGTCGGTGCCAGCGAGGCCGCCGCCGGGAACGCGCCGGCGCCGTAGCCGGGCGCGAACGCGCTGGTGTCCACGGCCGGCAGGGTGCCCGTGTCCGTCTGCGGGGCCGGGGCCAGGTAGCTCAGACCGCCGGTGTCGCTCAGCGGGCCGGGGATCGGGTAGGGCAGCGAGCCGGTGTCGCCCAGCGCCCCCGGCATCGGGTACGTCAGTGGGCCGGTGTCCGTGACGGAGACCGGTAGCGCCCACTGGCCCGTCGGGGCGGCCGGTGTCTGCGCCGCGCCGGAGCTGGCGATCCCCGGCGCGGCAGTCTGTGCGCCGTCCGCCTGCGGGGTGCCCCATGCCTGCGCCGGCGCGGCGTTCCAGGAGTGGCGGGACAGCAGGTCCTTGGCGGAGGCGAGCTTGCGGCGGTTGCCCGCCTTGAGGTCGGCGGGGGAGCGGCGGCCCGGGGCGGCGGCCTGGGCCGGCAGCACTCCGGGGGTGCCACCGGGCGGGGTCGGCGCAGGAGCG
>NZ_WWKH01000012.1:0-7343 GCF_009865595.1 Streptomyces sp. SID1328
CTGCCGACACCGCCCGCCGCGGCGTGCACCAGCAGGGTCTCCCCCGCCTCCAGGTACGCACGCCGGTGCAGGCCGAACCAGCCGGTCTGGTAGCCGATGTGCAGCGCCGCCGCCTCGGCGTCGTCCAGCGCCTCGGGCGCGGGCAGCAGCGCCCGGGCGTCGGCGAGCGCGTACTCGGCGAAACCACCGTACGGCAGCGCCGGGTTGGCGATGACGCGGCGGCCGTCCTCGGTCTCGCCGCAGATCTCCACGCCCGGCGTGAAGGGCAGCGGGGGCCGGATCTGGTACTGGCCCCGGCAGAGCAGGGCGTCCGGGAAGTTGACGTTGGCGGCACGCAGGCGGAGCAGCACCTGGCCCTCGCCGGGCGTGGGGCGCTCCACCTCCGCCAGGCGCATCACCTCGCGCGGCTCGCCGTTCTCGTGCACTTGCCATGCCTGCATGCCGGGCCTCCACGGGACTGCGTCGTCTGAACCGGGGTCCTGGGCATACTAAGCGGTCGCTTGCCGATCAGGGAACAGGTGCCGGGAAGGGAAAGGCTCACCCCTCCCCCTCGGACCGCCGCCCCGCCCGCGCCCGCAGATGCATCCGCTCCCCCTGCGGCCCGAACAGGCTCAGGAACTCCACCGGCCCGTCGCACGCCGACCCGAACCAGTGCGGCACGCGGGTGTCGAACTCGGCGGCCTCCCCCGGCCCCAGCACCACGTCGTGGTCCCCGAGGACCAGCCTGAGGCGCCCGGAGAGCACATACAGCCACTCGTACCCCTCGTGGGTGCGCGGGTCCGGCTGCCGGTCGCGGCGCGGTTCGAGCACCTTGTACGCCTGGAGCCCGCCGGGACGCCGGGTCAGGGGGTAGAAGGTGCGGCCGTCCCGCTTGACCGGCTCGGTCCGCACGCGCGGGTCACCGACCGGCGGGGCGCCGACCAGCTCGTCCAGCGGCACCCGGTGGGCCTGCGCGATGGGCAGCAACAGTTCCAGGCTGGGGCGGCGCAGACCGGATTCCAGCCGGGAGAGGGTGCTGACCGAGATGCCGGTCGTCTCCGACAGGGCGGCCAGCGTCACGTCCCGTTCCTTGCGGAGGTGCCGCAGTCTCGGGCCCACGGCGGCCAGCACCTCGTCGGTGCTCTCCGCGCCCGCGTCGCTCGTCCCACTCATGCCCGTATTGCAGATTCGGCAAGGTGGTTTGTCAATCCCGCAGGTGTGAGCGGGGCCTTGGCAGAGCACCAATGCTGCATGCTGCTCACTCGGCTCGCGGAGGTGTCGGGTCAGGTCGCCGCTACGGCGTCCCGGACCCGCAAGACGGATCTGCTCGCGGAACTCTTCCGGGACGCTGAGCCCGACGACGTGCCCGTGGTCATTCCGTATCTGGCGGGACGGCTGCCGCAGGGCCGGATCGGGGTCGGCTGGAAGGTGCTCGGCCGCGAGGTGCCGCCCGCCGCCGAACCCACGCTCACCGTGCGCGGGGTGGACGCCCTGCTGACCGGGCTGGCCGGGGTGTCCGGGTCCGGTTCGCAGGCCGAGCGGGCACGGATCGTGGACGAGCTGATGGGCGCGGCCACCGAGGACGAACAGCGGTTCCTACGCGGCCTGCTGACCGGCGAGGTCCGCCAGGGCGCTCTGGACGCGCTCGCCGTGGAAGGGCTGGCCCGTGCCACGGAGGCCGACCCGGCCACGGTGCGGCGGGCGGTGATGCTGGCCGGCTCGCTCCAGACGGTCGCCCAGGCGCTGCTCGCCGAGGGTCCCGGCGCGCTGGACGAGTTCCGGCTCACGGTGGGGCGCCCGGTGCTGCCGATGCTGGCCCGCAGCGCGTCCTCGGTCGCGGAGGCGGTGGAGAAGCTGGGCGCCTGCGCGGTGGAGGAGAAGCTCGACGGCATCCGCGTACAGGTGCACCGGGACGGTGACGAGGTGCGCGTCTACACCCGGACGCTGGACGACATCACCGACCGGCTGCCCGAGGTGACCTCGGCGGCGCTGGAACTGCCGGGCGAGCGGTTCGTGCTGGACGGCGAGGTGATCTCGTTCGGCCCGGACGGGCGCCCCCGGTCCTTCCAGGAGACGGCCGGCCGGGTCGGCTCGCGGGTGGACGTGGCCAGGGCGGCCGAGGAGGTCCCGGTCTCCCCCGTGTTCTTCGACGCGCTCTCCGTGGACGGCCGGGACCTGCTGGACCTGCCCTTCGCCGAACGGCACGCGGAGCTGGCCCGGCTGGTGCCGGAGCCGATGCGGGTGCGCCGGGCGCTGGTGGCCGGGCCGGAGGACACCGCCTCGGCGGAGGAGTTCTCGGCCGCGACCCTGGCGCGCGGGCACGAGGGCATCGTGGCCAAGGGGCTGGACGCGCCGTACAGCGCGGGCCGGCGCGGGGCGTCCTGGCTGAAGGTCAAACCCGTGCACACCCTCGACCTGGTGGTGCTGGCCGCCGAGTGGGGCCACGGCCGCCGCACCGGCAGGCTCTCCAACCTCCACCTGGCCGCCCGCACGGCCGACGGCGGTTACGCGATGCTCGGCAAGACCTTCAAGGGCATGACGGACGCGATGCTCGCCTGGCAGACCGAACGGCTCGGCGAACTCGCGGTGGAGGAGAAGAGCTGGGGCGTGACCGTACGCCCCGAACTCGTGGTGGAGATCGCCTACGACGGGCTCCAGCGCTCCACCCGCTACCCGGCCGGGGTCACCCTGCGGTTCGCGCGGGTGATCCGCTATCGCGAGGACAAGCGGCCCGAGGACGCCGATACGGTGGAGGACCTGCTCGCGGCCCACCCGGAGGTCAAGGCGTGACAGTGCGTGCGACGAAGCGCAGCGCGGGACTGCTGTTGTTCCGCCACACCGACCGAGGGCTGGAGGTATTGCTCGGCCATATGGGCGGCCCGTTCTGGGCCACCAAGGACGAGGGTGCCTGGTCGGTGCCCAAGGGCGAGTACGAGGCGGACGAACCCGCCTGGGACGCGGCCCGCCGGGAGTTCCAGGAGGAGCTGGGCATCGCCCCGCCCAAGGGCCCGGCGCTGCCGCTGGGCGAGATCGCCCAGCGCAACGGCAAGATCGTCACCGCCTGGGCGGTGGAGGCCGACCTCGACCCCGCGACGATCGCGCCCGGCACCTTCACCATGGAGTGGCCGCCCCACTCGGGCCGCGTCCAGGAGTTCCCGGAGCTGGACCGGGTGGCCTGGTTCACCCCCGAGGAGGCCAGGCCGCTGATGGTCTCCGGACAGGGCACGTTTCTGGACCGTCTGGCGGAGCACTCGGGCTGAACAGGGGATCGAAGCGTTGCGGTGCCGCCTGCCGCGCGCGAAGGTCGACGCACACCCCGCACCAGGAGGTCAGCCATGCCCATCGCCACGGTGAACCCGGCCAACGGCGAGACGGTCAAGACGTACGAGCCGATGGACGAAGCCGAGGTGGAGCGCCGGCTCCAGCTCGCCGAGGCCACCTTCCGGACCTACCGGACGACGTCGTTCGCCGAGCGCGCCGAGCATCTGAACCGGGCCGCCGACCTGCTGGAGTCGGACAACGACGAGATCGCCCGGATCATGACGACCGAGATGGGCAAGCCGCTCGCGCAGGCCCGCGCGGAGGCCGCCAAGTGCGTCAAGGCGATGCGCTGGTACGCCGAGCGGGCCGAGAGGCTGCTCGCCGACGAGGTGCCGGACGAGGCGGACGTGAAGGACTCCGGCGCCTCGCGGGTACGCGTGGTCTACCGGCCACTGGGGCCGGTGCTCGCGGTGATGCCGTGGAACTTCCCCCTGTGGCAGGTGATCCGGTTCGCCGCGCCCGCGCTGATGGCGGGCAACGTCGGCCTGCTCAAGCACGCCTCGAACGTGCCGCAGACCGCCCTCTACCTGGAGGGCCTGTTCCAGCGGGCCGGGTTCCCGGTCGGCTGTTTCCAGACGCTGCTGATCGGCTCGGCCGCCGTCGACGAGATCCTCCGGGACGAGCGGGTCAAGGCCGCCACCCTCACCGGCAGCGAACCGGCCGGGCGCGCGGTCGCCTCCACCTCCGGCGAGATGATCAAGAAGACCGTACTGGAGCTGGGCGGCAGCGACCCCTACCTGGTGATGCCCTCCGCCGACCTCGACCGGGCGGCCGGGGTCGCGGTGACCGCACGGGTGCAGAACAACGGGCAGTCCTGCATCGCCGCCAAGCGGTTCATCGTGCACAGGGACGTCTACGACACGTTCCTGGAGAAGTTCGTCGCCGGGATGAAGGACCTGACCGTCGGCGACCCCATGGACGACCGCACCGACGTCGGGCCGCTCGCCACCGAGCAGGGCCGGGCGGACGTGGAGGAACTGGTGGACGACGCGCGCCGCAGCGGGGCCGACATCCTGTGCGGGGGCGAGCGGCCCGGTGGCGCCGGCTGGTACTACCCGCCGACCGTGATCGCGGGCGTCGACCGCGAGATGCGTATCCACCGCGAGGAGGCGTTCGGGCCGGTGGCGACCGTGTACCGGGCGGAGGACCTGGAGGACGCGATCCTGATCGCCAACGACTCCCCGTTCGGGCTCAGTTCGAACGTGTGGACGCGGGACGAGGACGAGATGGCGCACTGCGCGCGGGACCTGGAGGCCGGGGGCGTGTTCATCAACGGCATGACCGCTTCACACCCGGCGCTGCCCTTCGGCGGGGTGAAGCGGTCGGGGTACGGGCGTGAACTGTCGGCGCAGGGAATCCGGGAGTTCTGCAACATCACCACCGTTTGGCAGGGAGCGTGAGGATCACACGGATACGATCCGGTCTGTGAACGGCGAAGTGACTCTGCCTCTGATCGTGGACGAGCGTGGTGCGCTGCGGGTTTCGGCCGGCGACGTCAGCAAGTTGCTGCGCAGCGTCGGCGCGCGATGGGTGCATCTTGTGGAGGCCGGGGAGCGGGGGCTCGATGAGGAGACCGTCGCCGAGTTGACCATTGAGCTGGCCAAGTTGGCGGATCGGATCGATGTGGCGTGCATTGCTCACAGCAGTGGGGCGCCGTAGGGGTTTCGGAGCGTCGTGGGGTGCTGCCGCGTCATGGTGTGCCGCGGCAGTTCCCCGCGCCCCTGTCGCGGCGGGCCTGAGCTGCGAGAACGACCTTTCATCACTCTCTGTTCTCGCCGGTTCGGAGTAATCCGGCGCGAGATCGTCGGCCTTCCGGGTGAGTGTGGGTGGACCACCTTCTGACCGGCGGACGAAGGCCCGCCGGACGGCGAAAGCAGGGACCGCTCATGGCGACTTTGTGCAGACCCTCGGTGTCCGTGCCGGAACACGTGATCACCATGGAGGAGACCCTGGAGCTGGCCCGCACGCACCACGCGGACAACCCGCAGCTCCCGCTGGCCCTCCGTCTGATCGAGAACACCGGAGTGCGCACCCGGCACATCGTGCAGCCCATCGAGGAGACCCTGAAGCACCCGGGCTTCGAGCAGCGCAACAAGCTGTACGAGTCCGAGGCCAAGGCCCGGGTTCCCGCGGTGATCCAGGAGGCGCTCGACTCGGCCGAACTCCTCACCTCCGACATCGATGTCATCGTCTACGTGTCGTGCACCGGCTTCATGATGCCGTCGCTCACCGCGTGGCTGATCAACGAGATGGACTTCTCCAGCACCACCCGGCAGCTCCCCATCGCCCAGCTGGGCTGTGCGGCCGGCGGTGCGGCCATCAACCGGGCGCACGACTTCTGTTCGGCCTACCCGGAGGCCAACGCCCTCATCGTGGCCTGCGAGTTCTGCTCGCTGTGCTACCAGCCCACCGACCTCGGCGTCGGCTCCCTGCTCTCCAACGGCCTGTTCGGCGACGGCATCGCGGCCGCCGTGGTGCGCGGCCGGGGCGGCGCGGGTGTGCAGCTCGAACGCAACGGCTCGTACCTGATCCCGAAGACCGAGGACTGGATCTCGTACGACGTCCGGGACACCGGATTCCACTTCATGCTGGACAAGCGGGTGCCGACCACGATGGAGCCGCTGGCCCCGGCGCTCCAGGAACTCGCGGCCACCCACGGCTGGAACGCCTCCGACCTGGACTTCTACATCATCCACGCCGGCGGCCCCCGAATACTCGACGACCTCAGCAAGTTCCTGAAGGTCGAGCCGCACGCGTTCCGGTTCAGCCGGGCCACGCTCACCGAGTACGGCAACATCGCGAGCGCCGTCGTGCTGGACGCGCTGCGCCGGCTGTTCGACGACGGCGGTGCCGAGGACCGGGCGCGCGGGCTGCTGGCCGGGTTCGGGCCGGGCATCACCGCCGAGATGACCGTCGGCCGCTGGGTCGGCCGGGAATAGGAGGGGCGCCATGACCGACGAGACGCTCACCGGCGCCCCGCCTCCGATCCGGCAGTGGCCGGTCACCGACCTGGCGGGCACCGACTTCGACCCGGTGCTGACCGAGCTGATGAACGAGGGCCCGGTCACCCGCGTCCAGCTGCCCAACGGTGAGGGCTGGGCGTGGCTGGTCACCCGGTACGACGACGTGCGCATGGTGACCAACGACCCCCGCTTCGGCCGGGAAGCCGTGATGGCCCAGCAGGTCACGCGGCTCGCCCCGCACTTCATCCCGGACCGGGGCGCGGTCGGCTTCCTCGACCCGCCCGACCACACCCGGCTGCGCCGCTCGGTGGCCGCCGCGTTCACCGCCAAGGGCGTGGAGCGGGTCCGGGAGCGGTCGCGGGCCATGCTGGAGGAGCTGGTGGACGAACTCCTCCAGGACGGGCCGCCGGCCGATCTCACCAGCGCCGTGCTCAGCCCGTTCCCCATCGCGGTGATCTGCGAGCTGATGGGCGTGCCGCCCGCCGACCGGCACTCCATGCACGACTGGACCCAGCTCATCCTGTCCTCCGCGCACGGCAAGGAGGTCAGCGAGCGGGCCAAGCGCGAGATGAGCACCTACTTCACCGACCTCGTCGGGCACGGCGCGCGCGGCCCCGAGGGCTCGGTCTGTTCGCTGCTGAGCGAGGCCGTGGACCGGGACGAGATCACGCTGGTGGAGGCGGTCGGCCTCGCCGTGCTGCTCCAGATCGGCGGCGAGGCGGTCACCAACAACAGCGGGCAGATGTTCTACCTGCTGCTGACCCGGCCGGAGCTGGCGGAGCGGCTGCGCTCGGACCGGGAGATCCGGCCGAAGGCGATCGACGAGCTGCTGCGGTACATCCCGCACCGCAACGCGGTCGGTCTCTGCCGTATCGCCCTGGAGGACGTGGAGATCAGGGGCGTCCGTATCCGTGCGGGCGACGCGGTCTACACCTCCTACCTGGCCGCCAACCGGGACCCGGAGGTCTTCCCCGACCCGGACACCATCGATGTGGAACGCAGCCCCAACCCGCACGTGACCTTCGGCTTCGGCCCGCACTACTGCCCGGGCGGGATGCTCGCCCGGCTGGAGTCCGAGCT
>NZ_WWKH01000111.1:0-5289 GCF_009865595.1 Streptomyces sp. SID1328
CGGCCGCGCGGAGGGCGGCGAGGTGGGCCAGGGCGTACCGCTCGTTCGGGGTCTCCATGGCGGCGGCCTCGTCCAGCGCGCTGTGCGCCTGGCCGAGCAGGGCGACGGCGGCGGGCGGTGCCGTGGACCGGCGGAGCACGGGGTGGACGTCGCTCGCGGCGGTGGCCGCTGACGAGCTGGTCATGACGAACCTCCTGTCGTCCGGTGACGGCATGGATGCCGTATGCCCACATCGTGCGGTATGCCACTGACAATCCGTTCCGACCTGCGGTTTCACCCCAACTGAGGCTGAAATCGGGGGTATCGGGGAACACCTGTGGGGCATCCGGGCTTTGTCGCACACGCCTGTTCGGGCATACTTTTGAACTGACCAGTCAGTTCAAAAGCAGTACCGGGGAGAGGCGGGGGCTTGTGCACGGCGTGGACGTCACGGCCGGGGGATTCGGGCTCAAGGGACCACGGGGGTGGGCCTTCCGGGACATCGGCTTCGAGGCCGGGCCGGGTTCGCTGATCGCCGTGGAGGGACCGTCCGGCTCCGGCCGTACGTGTCTGCTGCTGGCGCTCACCGGCCGGATGAAGCCGAGCGAGGGGCAGGCGGCTGTCGGCGGCCTGCCCCTCCCCCGGCGCATGGGGGCGGTACGCCGGTTCAGCGCGGTGGCCAATGTCGCCGGGGTGACCGACCTGGAGCCCGCGCTGACCGTGGGCGAGCACCTGCGCGAACGGGCCCTGCTGCAGCGCCGGTTCGGCGACTCGCTGCGCGAGGCGCTGCATCCGCACCCCCAGCGCACCCACGAGGCCCGGCTCCGTGCGGACGCGGCGCTGGCCGCCGCCGGGCTCGACCTGGACGCGCTGCCGAAGGGCTCGCGGACGGCCGTACGGGACCTGGAACGGCTGGAGGTGCTGCGGCTGTCCGTGGCGCTGGCGCTGATCGGCAGGCCCCGGCTGCTGGCGGTGGACGACGTGGAGCTGAAGCTCTCGGCGGGCGAACGCGCCGAGGTGTGGGAGCTGTTGCGCTCCCTGGCCGACGCGGGGACGACGGTCCTGGCCGTGTGCCGCACCGCCCCGGACGGCTGCGTCACCGTCTCCACGGAGCCCGCCGAGGCCGGACCTCCGGAGGACACCGGGGACAGCGGGGACACCGGGGAAACCGCCCCCGTCCAGGACCGGCCCGCCGAGGACGCCCCCCGAGAGGAGGCCCCCGATGCGCTCACCGAAGCTGGCCGCGCTTGAGCTGCGCCGGTTCGGCCGGGGCCGGCTGCCCCGCGCCGCGCTGGTCGCGCTGCTGGTGCTGCCCCTGCTCTACGGCGCCCTGTACCTGTGGTCGTTCTGGGACCCCTACGGCCGCCTGGACCGCGTCCCCGTGGCCCTCGTCAACGAGGACCGGGGCGCGACGGCGGGCGGGAAGAAGATCCACGCCGGTGCCGACATCGTCAAGGGCCTGCGCGAGCGGCGGACCTTCGAGTGGCACGAGGTCGACGCGGCCGAGGCCCGCCGTGGCACGGAGGACGGCACCTACTACCTCTCGCTGACCCTCCCGGCCGACTTCAGCCGCCGCGTCGCCTCCAGTTCGGGTGACTCCCCGGAGACCGGCGCGCTCCAGGTGCGCACCAACGACGCGAACAACTACATCGTCGGCCAGATCTCGCGGACCGTGTTCGCCGAGGTCCGCTCGGCCGCGTCCACCAAGACCTCCCGGACCTTCCTGGACCGGATCTTCATCAACTTCTCCACCCTGCACGACAAGACCGAGACCGCCGCCGAGGGCGCCGACAAGCTGAGGAACGGCCTGGGCAAGGCGGAGAAGGGCGCCCGGAAGCTCGCGGACGGCCTCAAGGAGGCAAACAGCGGCAGCGGCAGGCTCGCCAAGGGCCTGACCCGGCTCGACAAGGGCGCCGGCGACCTGGAGGACGGCTCCCGGCAGGTCGCGGCCGGCACCCAGACCCTGGCGGACAACGTCGACGGGGCCTACGCGAAGGCCGGCCCCTTCCTGCAGAAGAACGGGAAGACCATCGGTGCCACCGCCCGCCTGGTCTCCGACTCGGCCCGCACGGTGCAGGACAACCTCGACACCCTGGTCCGGCTCGCCCCCGGCGCCGCGAAGACGGCACACGCCTCCGCCGCCGTACTGGACCAGGTGCACAAGGCGCGCTGCGAGACACCGCCCGTGCCCGATCCCGCGTGCCCGGACCTGGCGAAGGCCCAGCGGGCGGCGGACGACGTGGCGGTGGTGGCCGACGACCTGAACAAGGTCGTCGCCGCGCAGGGCGGTGATCTGACGACCATGCGGAAGAACCTGACCACCCTGCGCGCGCAGGCCGACGCCCTCGCCGAGCGCGCCCCGCACCTGCACCAGGACGTCGCGGACGCGGTCGCCCGGATCGACAAGCTGAACGCGGGCGCGAACGCCGTCGCCGCCGGGGCGAAGAAGCTGCACACCGGCCTCGGCACCGCCCAGTCCGGCGCGGCCACCCTCCACCGGGGCATCGGCACCGCAGAGTCGGGCGCAAAGGCGCTGGACAGCGGCCTGTACAAGCTGGTGGACGGCTCCGAGCGGCTGGCGGACGGCCTGCACGAGGGTGCCGGGAAGATCCCCGACTACGACGAGCGGGCCCGCGACCAGCGCACCGGCGTGATGGCCGACCCGGTCCGGCTCTCCTCCGCCGACCTGCACCACGCGCCCAACTACGGCACCGGCTTCGCCCCGTACTTCATCCCGCTCTCCCTGTGGGTCGGCGCGATGGTCGCCTACATGCTGATCCCACCGCTCAACCGGCGTGCCCTGGCCGCCGGTGCGCCGTCCTGGCGGATCGCGCTGGCGGGCTGGCTGCCGGTGCTGGCGGTGGGGGTGCTCCAGACGGCCGCGCTGATGTCCGTACTGCACTTCGGCATCGGTCTGGAGATGGTCCGGGCGGCCGGGACGACCCTGTTCCTGGTCCTGGTCACGGCGTGCTTCACGGCGATCGTGCAGTGGCTCAACGCCCGCTTCGGCGCGGCCGGCCGCATCCTCGTGCTGGCGCTGCTGATGCTCCAGCTCACCTCGGCCGGTGGTACCTACCCGGTGCAGACCAGTCCGGGCTTCTTCAACGCCATCCACCCCTTCCTGCCGATGAGTTACGTGGTCTCCGCGCTGCGCCGGCTGATCACCGGCGGCGGGCTCGGCCCGGTGTGGCAGGCGTGCGTGGTGCTGACGGCGTTCACCGTGGGCGCCCTGGCACTGACCGCGCTCACCGCCCGGCGCCGCCAGGTGTGGACGCTCCAGCGGCTGCATCCGGAGCTGAGCCTGTGAGCGCCGGGGCGGCGGAGGCGGCCCGGCCGCCCGGCGCACCTGTGAGAATCGGGTCCATGGAAAGCACCAGCGCCCGGCCCGCCGGCAGCACACGCCGCGAGGCCACCCGGCAGAAGCTCTACGAGGCGGCCGTCACCCTCATCGCCGAGCAGGGGTTCTCCGCGACCACGGTGGACGAGATCGCCGAGCGCGCCGGGGTGGCGAAGGGCACCGTCTACTACAACTTCGCCAGCAAGTCGGTGCTCTTCGAGGAGCTGCTGCGGCACGGCGTGGGCCTGCTCACCGCCTCGCTGCGGGAGGCCGCCGAGCGCACCGCCCGCGAGGGCGGCGGCGGGGTGGACGCGCTGGACGCGATGGTCCGCGCGGGCCTGGTCTTCATCGACCGCTACCCGGCCTTCACCCAGCTCTACGTGGCCGAGCTGTGGCGCACCAACCGGGCCTGGCAGTCGACCCTGATGGTGGTGCGCCAGCAGGCCGTGGCGGTGGTCGAGGGGGTGCTGCGCGAGGGTGTGGCGGCCGGGGAGTTCAGCGACGAGATCGACGTGCCGCTGACCGCGGCCGCGCTGGTCGGGATGGTGCTGGTGGCCGCGCTGGACTGGAAGGCGTTCCAGCCGGAGCGGTCGCTGGATGACGTGCACTCCGCGCTGTCCCGGTTGCTCCAGGGGCGGGTCAGCGGGGGCTGACCCGAGATCCGGGACGACCCGGGGTGCGCGAAGGGCGCCGGACCGCGGTGTTGCCGGTCCGGCGCCCTTCGCTCTCCCCCGTACTCCCCCGTACGGTTCCCACCGCGGTCCCCCGTGACCGTGACGGCCACGGGCCCCGTGTCTCGCTTCCGCCGACGGATCGACGGAAGGAGCGGCTGGCGGGCGGGCCCGTTCCGCCGCCCCGTGTCGGCGGTGCCGGGCCGCGCCCCCTGGCCGTGTCTCCACTCTCCCCTCCGGCCGGTCCCCGGCCCATCCGCGCGGCTACTCATCTGTGCGTCTAGGTACGGGTACTCAGGCCTCCGCGTTCGGGCCCGGGCCCGGCGCTGCCGGTGATGGTCGGTAAAGTCGCGGTCATGGCACGGATTGCGGTGACCGGCGCCGGGATGGGCGCGCTGGCGGCGGCCGCCCGGCTGGCCGTCGCGGGCCACCGGGTGACGGTGTACGAGCGGACGGACACGTACGGCGGTGCGGTGCGCCGCTTCGAGCGGGACGGGTTCGCCTTCGACACCGGCCCCGGTCTGCTGCCGCTGCCCGCGGTCTGGCGGGACCTGTTCCTGAAGACCGGCAAGGAGCCGCTGGAGGACCTGGTCGAACTGGTCCAGGTCGACCCCTCCTCCCGCCACCTCTTCGCGGACGGCACGCAGGTCGCCGTGCCCAACGCCTCGCGCGCCGGTGTCGTCTCCGCGCTGGACGAGGCGCTGGGCGCCGGGGTCGGGCAGCGCTGGGGCGACTTCCTGGTGCGCGCCCGCGAGGCCTGGGACCGCACCCGGCGCCCCCTGCTGGAGGAGCCGCTGTGGCCCAACTGGCAGGTACTGGCGGAGCGTGAGCCCTACCCGGCCGTCCCGCACAAGCGCCTGCTGCGCACCCGCCGGGCCACCACCCTCGCCGAGGTCGCCGAGTGGGAACTGCGCGACGACCGGCTCACAGCCCTGCTGACCGGCCACGCCCTGGCCCACGGCCTCGACCCGCGCACCACCCCGGCGAGCGCCGCCGTCCTGCCGTACCTGGAGCACGCCTTCGGCACCTGGTACGTACACGGCGGCATCCGCGAGCTGGCCCGCGCGGTGTACGAGCGCTGCGTGCGGCGCCGGGTGGAGTTCGTGTTCGGCGCCGAGGTCACCCGGATCACGGTGAAGGACGGCCGCGCGGCGGGCGTCGAGCTGGCCGACGGCACGGTGGCGGAGGCCGACCATGTGGTGGCCGGCGTGGACCCGGCGCTGCTGGGCCGCCTGACGGACCGCCCACTGGACGGCACCGGCGACGTGCGCCCCGGCGCGCGCGGCGCCGCCCGGCTCACCC
>NZ_WWKH01001091.1:0-777 GCF_009865595.1 Streptomyces sp. SID1328
CGCCGGCTATCAGCGTGGCGGTGACGAGCGCGCCGGCCGAACTCAGCGCCAGCAGACGGCTCTTCGGCTTGTTGTCCCTCAAGGGGTCCCCTCCCCGTGACTTCACTGCGAATAGTCAGGCGGGGAATCCTCTCGGCTGTGAGCCGTCTGAGAACAGGGTTGACCGACCTTCTTTACCAATCCGATAAACGGATGGTCATTTCCGATCGGCGGTCAGTATCGCCAACGCCTCGTCGAGACGGCGCCGCAGGGCGAGCGCGTCGGGCGCCACGGCACTGACGAGGACCGCCCGACCGGCGAGCGGCATCAGGGCGGTGCCCTCCCCCAGCATCCGGGCCTCGGCCGGGTTCGCCGGCAATTCGGGCGCCACGCAGACCAGTTGCCCGACCGCACGATGCCCCCCGAGCACGGCAGGCCCGTCCCAGCCGCCCGGCGCTCCGGGGCCGCACGACAGCTCCTGGTCGAGCAGCGTGGCGCCCCCGAGCCGGACCGTGAGCCTGCTGGTGAGCCGGCCCGGCTCCTCCCCGGCCCGCCCGAGCACCTGCTCTTCCCGCAGCAACAGCCGCGCTCCGGGCGCGAGTTCGGCACGCGTGGTGACGTGCAGGTCGCTGCCCCGCGCCGAGATGAGCTGCTCGGGCAGCCAGCGCAGCTCTCCCCCGGCGGCCACGTCGAGCCGCACGTCGTAGCGTGCCTCGCCCTTGCCCTGGCCGGGCAGCGCGAGGGTGGCGGCGGCCGAGCCGAGGTGCAGCCGGGCGCCCTCCCCCACGCCCGCCTCGA
>NZ_WWKH01001092.1:0-680 GCF_009865595.1 Streptomyces sp. SID1328
AGCGGGTGCGGGATGCCGACCCGAGTCGGGCCGGGCTGCGCCGGTCGGTGCTGGCGGAGGCCGGCGTCGCCGTTGTGCTGCTCGCGGTGACCACCGCGCTCACGCAGACCGAGCCGGGCCGTACCGAGCAGGAGGCCAGGGCGGCCACCGCCCCGGCCGCTAGTTCCCCGGCCGACACCTCCGGCGCCCTCACCCTGGACATGCCCTTCGACACCGGCGGCAGGAACGGCAAGGGTCTGGTCCGGATCGACCTCGACCCCGCCCGCGTCGGCGCCAACGAAATGCATCTGTACGTCCAGCGGCCCGACGGCCGCCCGTACGACATCCCCGAGGTGAAGGTCGCCCTCACCCTGAAGGCGAAGAAGATCGGCCCGCTCCCGGTGGCCCCGGAACACATCACCACCGGCCACTGGGCGGCGAACGGTGTTCAGGTCCCCATGGCGGGAGACTGGGAGGTCGCCGTCACCGTACGGACCTCCGACATCGACCAGGTGACCGTCTCCAAGAACGCGCAGATCGGCTGAACCGCACCATGCCCGACCCGTCCGTCCCCCAGACCCGTGCCCCGGAAGCCGAGCAGCCCGCCCCCGAGCCGGGCCGGGGCGTCTCCCGCCGTGCCCTGCTCGGCACCGCCGGGGCCACCGGCCTCGTGCTCGGCGCGGCGGGCGGCGCCCTGGGGT
>NZ_WWKH01001093.1:0-33437 GCF_009865595.1 Streptomyces sp. SID1328
CAGAACCCGGCGGCCGTCCTTGGTGACGAGGGCGAACTCGTGGACCTGGCGGCCGGGGGCGCGCATCGCGGACCGCAGCCGCTCGCGCACCTCCGCGTCGTCGGCGCTGCGCACCGCCCAGCCGGCGAAACCGGGCCGGCCGACCGCCTCGGCGGCGCTCCAGCCGAGGATGCGCTCGGCCTCGCGGTTCCAGTGGGTGACGGTGCCGTCCGCGTCGAAGGCGCACAGGGCGGCGTCCATGCCGTCCAGCAGGGCGTTGAGCAGGTCGGCGCCGCCCGGTTCCTCCGGTCCCAGCTCGTCGGTGGTCCCACTGCGCCGGGAAGCACTCACCCTGGTCCCCCTTGCACGATCCGTCCGGCTGACGGCGTCGATGGTCATTCAACTCGACCGTGACCCAGCCCACACGCCGTTCCGCCAGATTGCGGCGGTGAAAATAACTTGAACCTCGGGTGCCCGCCTTTTTAGGCTGGCGGCACACGGAAGGGAGGTGGTTCGGCAGATGTATGGAAACCGGACGCGTGAGGTGGCTGCGGGCTAGCGGCCCGTCACCACACCGAGTGCGGTGCCGGACCAGTACGTGATCCAAGCGTGCGGCCGGCCCAATCCCAAGCAGTCACCCGACCCGCGAGTTCGCCGGCACGTCCGGCCGGCTCCCCCGCCCAAGGGCGGAGGAACCAGAACTCGCGGGTCGTTCCGTGTTCACGGGCCCCTGCGGTTCACGGGCCCGTGCGCTCCTAAGGGCTCAGCCGTTCGGTCGTCCAGGAGCCGTCCGGCAGGGCGGTGTACCGAAGCCGGTCGTGCAACCGGTTCTCCCGGCCCTGCCAGAACTCCACCGTCTCCGGCGCGACCCGGAACCCGCCCCAGTTCTCCGGCACCGGCACCTCCTCGCCCTCCGGGTACCGGGCGGCGAGTCCGGCGTAGGCGTCGTCCAGCACCTCGCGGGAGCCGATCACCGTGGACTGGGCGCTGGCCCAGGCACCGAGCTGCGAGCCGTGCGGGCGGCTGCGGAAGTAGGCGGCGCTCTCCTCGCGGCTGGTGCGCCGGGCGACCCCGCAGACGATCACCTGGCGGGCGATGGGGTGCCAGGGGAAGAGCAGCGAGATGTACGGGTCACCGGCGAGGTCGCGGGCCTTGCGGGAGCCGTAGTTGGTGTAGAAGACGAAGCCGTCGCCGTCGTAGCCCTTCATCAGCACCGTGCGGGAGCTGGGGCGGCCGGTGGGGTCGACGGTGGAGACGACCATCGCGTTGGGCTCGTAGAGCGTGCCGAGGACGGAGGCGCGGGCGGCGTCCCGGAACCAGTGGGCGAACTGGTCCATCGGGTGCGCGGCGAGTTCCTCCACGTCGAGACCGTGCGCCCGGTACTGCTCGCGCATGAACGCGGGGTCCACGGCCGGGTCGGGCTTCGGGGTGAGATCGCGGTCGGTCACGCGGTCATCCTGCCGCATCGCACGAACGTGGCACTGAGTGCCGCAGGGTCTCCCCAAGAGTGGCACTCAGGGCTATCGTGCTGTTCCCGCCCCTCGTTCCGGGTGACCCCCGCGCGTATGGGGCAGTACCGGTGATGACCGCCACCGACCCACACCCGAGGAGCCGCCTTATGTCCGCGTTCGTACCCGGACTAGAGGGAGTCGTCGCTTTCGAGACCGAGATCGCCGAGCCGGACAAGGAGGGCGGGTCGCTCCGCTACCGGGGCGTCGACATCGAGGACCTCGTCGGGCACGTCTCCTTCGGGAACGTGTGGGGGCTGCTGGTGGACGGCGCCTTCGCGCCGGGCCTGCCGGCGGCCGAGCCGTTCCCGATCCCCGTGCACTCCGGCGACATCCGGGTGGACGTGCAGTCCGCGCTCGCCATGCTGGCGCCGGTGTGGGGTCTCAAGCCGCTGCTGGACATCGACGCCGAGCAGGCCCGCGACGACCTCGCCCGCGCCGCCGTCATGGCGCTCTCCTACGTCGCCCAGTCCGCGCGCGGCCAGGGGCTGCCGATGGTGCCGCAGCGGGAGATCGACAAGGCCCGCACGGTCGTCGAGCGGTTCATGATCCGCTGGCGCGGCGAGCCCGACCCGAAGCATGTCGCGGCCGTCGACGCGTACTGGACCTCTGCCGCCGAGCACGGCATGAACGCGTCCACCTTCACCGCGCGGGTCATCGCCTCCACCGGGGCGGATGTCGCTGCCGCGCTGTCCGGGGCGGTGGGTGCGATGTCGGGGCCGCTGCACGGGGGTGCACCCTCGCGCGTGCTGGGGATGATCGAGGAGATCGAGCGCACCGGTGACGCCGTCGGGTACGTGAAGAAGGCGCTGGACCGGGGCGAGCGGCTCATGGGGTTCGGGCACCGGGTGTACCGGGCCGAGGACCCTCGGGCGCGGGTGCTGCGGCGGACGGCGCGTGAGCTGGGTGCTCCGCGGTTCGAGATCGCCGAGGCGCTGGAGAAGGCCGCACTGGAGGAATTGCACAACAGGCGGCCGGATCGCGTGCTGGCCACCAACGTGGAGTTCTGGGCGGCTATCATGCTCGACTTCGCCGAGGTTCCGGCGCACATGTTCACTTCGATGTTCACGTGCGCGCGTACTGCCGGTTGGTCGGCGCACATTCTTGAGCAGAAGCGGACGGGGCGGCTGGTGCGGCCTTCTGCGGAGTATGTGGGGCCCGGGACCCGGAAGCCTTCTGACATTTCCGGGTTCGAGAACATCGCCCACTGAGTGGGGTGGTTGGGGCGCGGAGGGCGGGGGACTCGCCGTCCCGGCTGGTCGCGCAGTTCCCCGCGCCCCTGAAAGCAACAACCGTCACGCGGGGGTCAGTAGATCGGCGTGGTGTCTTTCCGCCACCAAGGGGTGGGCTCGGAGCTTGCCCTTCAGCTCGTTGTAGCCGTATTCCGCGAAAAGCGGGTTGGACGGGTCCGTCGTGACCCCTGGGGCCTTTTCCGCGTGGGGGAAAGGCAGCGGGGCTATTTTCGCGTCCAGGCTCGGGTTGTAGAAAAAGGGGACCGAATAGCGTTCCGTGGCTGCGGGCGGGCTCACCACGCGGTGGTTGGTGGCCACCAGGTAGCCGTTGGTGGCCACTTCCAGGAGTTCGCCGAGGTTGACGACGAAGGCGCCGTCCAGGGGCGGGACGTCGTGGAAGTTGCCGTCGGCGCGCTGGACCTGGAGGCCGCCGACCGTGTCCTGGAGGAGCAGGGTGAGGAAGCCGTAGTCCTTGTGGGCGCCGACGCCCTGGTCGGTGCCGTCGCCCGCGCTGCCGGGGTAGCGGACCAGCTTGAGGTGCGGGTGGGCGTGGGCGCCGAAGACCGGGTCGTAGAAGCCGGCCGGGGCGCCGATGGCGGTGAGCAGTTCGCGCAGCAGGCGCTGGGCGACCGCGCTGAGCTTCTCGATCCAGGCGAGCGCGGCCGTGCGCAGCTCGGGCAGCGCGGCGGGCCACTGGTTGGGGCCCTGGAGCCACCAGTACGGCGGCTCCCCGGGGCCGGGTACGCGGGCCGGGCGCTCGGCGCCGATGTCGAGCTGGTCGCGCCAGTCGCGGGCGCCGGCGGTGCGCTCGTCTCCGGTGCGGGTGTAGCCCCTGAAGTGCGGGGAGTTGACGTTGTCCAGGGCGAGCCGGTCGGCCTCGGGCAGCGCGAAGAAGGCCCGCATGGCCGAGGTCAGGGCGTCGGTCTCGGCCTGCGTCACGCCGTGCCCGGTCAGCTGGAAGAAGCCCACGTCATGGGCGGCGCTGTGCAGTCGGGCGTGGAAGAGGGCCCGCTCCTCGGGACCGCGGTCGGCGGCCGAGAGGTCGATGATCGGGAGCTGGGCGTACGACGGGTCCGTCGCATGAGTCGTCATGGTGCGTCCGCGAGGTGTACGGGGCACGGGCAGCCGCGAGGGGTGTGGCGGCCCCCTGGTGCCGGACGAAGAGAAGAAGAAGACGAGAAGAGGGGGCTGGATCAGGCGGAGCGCCGACAGCCCATGCTCGTGACGCGCACGTAGTCCACGTGGCGGCGTCGGACGAGCATCGGAAGCATGGGCCCAGAGTACTGCGGGCCTTCGATTTCCCGTGTGACGCGGGTCACGTCCTGGGTTCGGCTCAGCCGAGGGCGCCGTCCAGCAGCGCCGCCCACTGGGTCACGACCCGCTCGCGGCGGGCGGTGTCGTCGGTGAGCAGGGTGGCGAGGCCGAGGCCGCGTGCCATGTCGAGCAGCCCCTGCACGCTCTCGCGCACACCCGGCCGGGACTCGTCGGCGCCGAGGAGTTCCACGGCTATCCGGTGGCTCTCCCGGCCGACGCGGGCCTCCAGCTCGGTCACCCGGCCGCGCAGCTGCTCCTCGTTCGCGGCGGCCACCCAGAGCTGGAGCGCGGCCCGGAAGAGCGGGCCGGTGTAGAGGCCGACCAGGGCGGAGACGACGGCCCCGCGGTCGCCGGGGCCGTCCGGGAACAGGTCGCGCAGGGCGGTGGAGCGCCGTTCCGCGACGTACTCGACGGCGGCCGTGAAGAGGTCCTCGCGGGTGGGGAAGTGGTGCTGGGCCGCGCCCCGCGAGACGCCCGCGCGCTCGGCGACGACCGAGACCGTGGAGCCCGCCCAGCCGTGTTCGGCGAGGCAGGCCACGGCGGCCTCCAGCAGCCGCAGCCGGGTGGCCCGGCTGCGGTCCTGCTTGGGTACGCGGTCGCGTTCCGCCGTACTCACACCACCCATGCCGCATCCCGTCTTTCCAGGAAGGCCGTCATCCCCTCCCGCGCCTCGGGGGCGGAGAACAGCCGGGCCGAGAGCGCGGTGAACCGGTCCGCGTCCCGGTCGAACGTCTCCAGCACCCTAGCCGTGAGCAGCTCCTTCGTCGCGGCCAGGGCCTCGGGCGAGGAGCGGCGCAGGCCGTCCAGGACCGGGTCGAGGGCCTCGTCCACGTCGTCGCCGGTGAGCGTGAGCAGGCCGAGCCGTACCGCCTCGGCGGGGCCGAAGCGCTCGCCGGTGAGGTAATAGCGGGCCAGCTCGCGCGGGTCGGCACGCGGCAGCAGCGGCAGGGAGATCACGGCCGGGGCGACCCCGATGCGGACCTCGGTGAAGGCGAAGGTGGCCCCGGCGGAGGAGGCCGCGATGTCACAGGCGCCGACCAGCCCGAGCCCGCCGGCGCGGACGTGTCCGGTGATCCGGGCGATCACCGGCTTGGGCAGCTCCACGAGCTGGCGCAGCAGCCCCACCAGGGCGTCCGGGTGGGGCGGTTCGCGCAGGTCGGCCCCGGCGCAGAAGGTGTTGCCGGTGTGGGTGAGCACGACGGCCCGGACACCGGGGTCCTTTCCGCAGTCGGCCAAAGCCCCGGCGAGTTCCGCCACCAGCGGTGCGGAGAGGGCGTTGCGGGTGTCCGGGGAGTCCAGGCTGAGCGTCTCCACGGCACGGCGGCGGGTGCGTCCGACGAGGGTCATGGGCGCAGCTCCCGGCGCAGGATCTTGCCGGAGGCGGCACGGGGCACCCCGTCGGTGAAGGTGACCCCGCGCACCCGCTTGTACGGCGCGACGCGCTCGCCCACGTACAGCATCACGTCGTTGGCGCTGAGGTCCGGCGCGGTGGGCCGGCGGACGACGAAGGCGTGCGGGGCCTCGTTGCCGTCCTCGTTGACGACGCCGGTCACGGCCGCGTCCGCGATGCCGGGGTGGGTGAGCAGCAGGGCCTCCAGTTCGGCCGGGGCCACCTGGAACCCCTTGTACTTGATGAGTTCCTTCACCCGGTCCACCACGAACAGCCAGCCTCCGTCGTCCACGTGGCCGACGTCGCCGGTGTGCAGCCAGCCGTCGGCGTCGATCGTCGCGGCGGTGGCGTCCGGGCGGCCCAGGTAGCCCTTCATGATCTGCGGGCCCCGGATCAGGATCTCGCCGCGCTCGCCGGGGCCGAGGTCCTTGCCGGGGTCGTCCAGGGAGACGATCCGCATCTCGGTGCCGGCGATGAGCCTGCCGACCGTGCCGGGCGGCGCGTCGCGCAGGTGGGCGAGCGGGACGACATGGGTGCCGGGCGACAGCTCCGTCATGCCGTACGCCTGGCCCAGCGGTGGCAGCCCGAGCCGGTCGGCGCAGGCCGCGGCGAGGGCGGCGTCCAGCGGGGCGGCGGCACTGAGGACGTACCGCAGCGAGGAGAGGTCGTACCGGCTGACCGAGGGCTGCTTGGCGAGGGCGAGCACGATCGGCGGGGCGACGTACAGGCCGGTGATGCGGTGGGTCTCGATGGCGGCGAGGAAGGTGTCCAGCTCGAAGCGGGGCAGCACGACCACGGTGGCACCCTTGCGCAGGGGCGCGTTCATCAGGGCGGTCAGGCCGTAGATGTGGAAGAACGGCAGCACCGCGAGGATGCGTTCATCGGGCTCCACCGTGACGGCGGGCTCCAGTTGGGCGAGGTTGGTGGCGATCTGCCGGTGGGTGAGCATCACGCCCTTGGGCGTGCCGGTGGTCCCGGAGGAGTACGGCAGTACGGCGATGTCCTCGGCCGGGTCGACCGTCACGTCCGGCTCGGGGGCGGTGGTGGCGAGCAGCTCGGTCAGCGAGCGGTGACCGGGCGCCTGGTCGCAGACGAAGATCTCCCGTATCCCGCCCGCGAGTTCGGCGGCCCGTCGGGCGCTCGGCAGCAGCGGGGAGACGGTGATCAGCCAGCGGGCGGAACTGTCCGCGAGCTGCTTGGCCAGCTCCTCGGGGGTGTGCAGCGGATGCGCGGTGGTGACGGTGGCGCCGGCGCGGGTGGCCGCGTAGAAGGCGAGCGGGAACGCGATGGTGTTGGGGCTGTGCAGGGCGAGTACGTCACCCTTGCGCACCCCGGCCTCCGCGAGCGCCGCGGCCAGTCTCCGGTGCAGGGCGTCGAGCTGGGCGTAGGTGATGGTGGTGCCGTCCACGCCGTCGATCAGGGCGGGCCGGTCTCCGTAGGCGGCGGCTCGGCCCAGGACGTAGTCGTGGATGGCCTCTTCGACCGGTGGGACTTCGGCGTACGGGCTGTGGAACACGGTTCCTCCGAACGTCGGTCGCTCTAATACGACTTGGGCAGGCCGAGGGTCTGGTGCGAGACGTAGTTGAGGATCATCTCCCGGCTCACCGGGGCGATCCGGGCCACCCGCGCGCCGATGATCAGCGAGGCGAGCCCGAACTCGCGGGTCAGACCGTTGCCGCCGAGGGTGTGCACGGCCTGGTCGACGGCCCGTACGCACGCCTCCCCCGCCGCGTACTTGGCCATGTTGGCCGCCTCGCCCGCGCCGATGTCGTCCCCGGCGTCGTAGAGAAGGGCCGCCTTCTGCATCATCAGCTTGGCCAGTTCCAGGTCGATGTGGGCCTGGGCGAGGGGGTGCGCGATCGCCTGGTGGGCGCCGATCGGGGTCTTCCAGACGGTGCGTTCACGGGCGTACTCCAGCGCCTTGGCGAGGGCGTACCGGCCCATGCCGATGGCGAACGCGGCCGTCATGATCCGCTCAGGGTTCAGCCCGGCGAAGAGCTGGAGCAGCCCGGCGTCCTCTCCCCCACTGCCGAAAGCGGAGGTGCCCCCACCCACCAGGGCGTCGGCGGGCAGCCGTACGTCGTCCAGGACCAGTTCCCACTGCTTCTCGGCAGCGCTCAGCTCCATGTCGATCGGGCTGCGGGAGAAGCCCTCGGCGTCGCGCGGGACGATGAAGAGGCACGGCTTGAGCTTGCCGGTGCGGGCGTCCTCGGTGCGGCCGACGATCAGGACGGCGTCGGCGTGCTCCACCCCCGAGATGAAGACCTTCCGGCCGGTGAGCAGCCAGTCGTCGCCGTCCCGGCGTGCGGTGGTGGTGATGCGGTGGGAGTTGGAGCCGGCGTCGGGCTCGGTGATGCCGAAGGCCATCAGCTTCGTGCCGTCGGCGAGTCCGGGGAGCCAGGTGCGCTTCTGGTCCTCGGTGCCGAAACGGGAGATCACTGTGCCGCAGATGGCCGGGGAGACGACCAGCATCAGGAGGGGGGCTCCCGAGGCGCCCAGCTCCTCCAGGACGATGGAGAGTTCGGCTATGCCGCCGCCTCCGCCGCCGTACTCCTCCGGGAGGCTGACGCCGAGGTAGCCCAGCTTGGCCGCCTCTTGCCAGAGCTCGGTGGGGTAGCGGCCCTCCGCTATGACTCGGGTGAGGTAGTCGCGGCCGTAGCGCTTTCCCAGGGCGGAGACTGCTTTGCGGAGGGCCTGGTGTTCTTCGGATTCGATGAGGGTGGGCACCTTGTACTCCTTCGCGTGCGGGTTGTTGTGACTGGTCGCGCTCAGGCGGCGGTAGCCGTACATGGATGCGGCCCCGCGCCCCTCAAGGCCGGACAGCTTCCACGACCGCCAGAAGGGCGCCCATCTCCACCTGGCGGCTTACTGCGGCTGGGAGGGCTGTGAGCGTGCCGTCCGTGGGGGCGGTGATCCGGTGTTCCATCTTCATCGCCTCCAGCCAGATCAGGGGCTGGCCCGCCTTGACCTCGGTGCCCTCGGTCAGGCCCTCCGCGATGCGGACGACCGTGCCGGGCATGGGGGCCAGGAGGGAGCCGGGGGCGTGTTCGGTGGTGGGGTCGGGGAAGCGGGACAGGGCGGTGAGGGCGGTGGCGTTCACGTGGACCTGGTCGCCGTAGCGGGCGATCTCGAACTTCCGCCGCACGCCGTCCACTTCGAGAATGACCAGGTGCGGGGCCGCCTGCACCACGCGGACGCCGTCCGCCGCCAGGCCGGTGCGGGTGTGGCGGTAGGCGACCTCGTGCTCCTCCCCCGCCCGCTCGAACCGCTTCACCTGCGGGCCCGAGGGGACGTTGCGCCAGCCGCCGAAGCGGGAGCGGCCGTGGGCGTCGGCGAGGGCCGCGGCGAGCGGGGCGTACGGGTCGGGGGCGGGCTCGGTGAGGGTGGTGAGGTGGCGGTCGTAGAAGCCGGTGTCCATGCGGGCTTCGGTGAACTCGGGGTGCCGCAGTGAGCGGACCAGCAGGTCGCGGTTGGTGACCGGGCCGTGCAGCGCGGTGCGCTCCAGGGCGCCGGCGAGCCTGCGGACCGCCTCGGTGCGGGTGGGGGCGTGCGCGACGACCTTGGCGAGCATCGGGTCGTAGTGCACGCCGATGGTGTCGCCGTCCGCGCAGCCGGTGTCCAGACGTACGCCGTCCGGCACGGTGAAGCGGTGCAGGGTGCCGGTCTGCGGGGCCCAGCCGCGCGCCGGGTCCTCGGCGTACAGCCGGGCCTCGACGGCGTGTCCGCGCGGGGCCGGCTGCTCGGCGGGGAGGGCGTGGCCCTCGGCGACGCGGATCTGCCCGGCGACCAGGTCGAGGCCGAACACCGCCTCGGTGACGGGGTGTTCGACCTGGAGTCGGGTGTTCATCTCCAGGAAGTGGGCGCGGCCGTCGGCCACCAGGAACTCCACGGTGCCCGCGCCCTCGTAGGACACGGCACGCGTCGCCCGCTCGGCGAGCGCGTACAACTGCTCGGTGAGCGCGGGCGGCAGACCTGGCGCCGGGGCCTCCTCGATGACCTTCTGGTGCCTGCGCTGGAGCGAGCAGTCGCGGGTGCCGAGCGTCCACACCGTGCCGTGGGTGTCGGCGAGGACCTGCACCTCGACATGGCGGCCGTTCTCCAGGTACGGCTCCACGAACACCTCGCCGTCCCCGAACGCGCTCGCCGCCTCCGCGCGGGCGTCCTCCAGCGCACCGGGCAACGCGGCGAGGTCGCGTACGACGCGCATGCCGCGTCCGCCGCCGCCCGCGGCCGCCTTCACCAGGACCGGCAGGTCGGCCGGGCTGACGTCGTGTGCGTCGAGCGGGGCGAGGCCCATCAGTTCCTTGGCACGGGTCTTGGACGCCATCGCCTCGATCGCCTCGGGCGGGGGCCCGATCCAGACGAGCCCGGCGTCCCGTACGGCGCGGGCGAAGTCGGCGTTCTCGGAGAGGAATCCGTAGCCGGGGTGCACGGCGTCCGCACCGGCCGCGAGGGCGGCCTTCACGATGAGGTCACCGCGCAGATACGTCTCCGCGGGCGCCGCACCCGGCAGCCGTACCGCTATGTCGGCCACACGTGTGTGCAGCGCACCCTCATCCGCGTCGGAGTGTATGGCGACCGTACGTATGCCGAGGTCGGCGCAGGTGCGGAAGATACGGCAGGCGATCTCGCCCCGGTTGGCGACGAGCAGGGTGGAAATCATGGGCCTCACATCCGGAAGACGCCGAAGCCGCCACGGGCGCCCTCGTAGGGAGCGGTGTGTATGGCGGACAGGCACATACCGAGGACGGTTCGGGTGTCGCGGGGGTCGATGACGCCGTCGTCGTAGAGCCGCCCGGACAGGAACATGGGCAGCGACTCCGACTCGATCTGCCCCACGACCATCGCGCGCAGGGCGGCGTCCCCCTCCTCGTCGTACGGCTGTCCCTTGGCCAGGGCCGACTGGCGGGCCACGATCGACAGCACGCCCGCGAGCTGCTGCGGGCCCATGACGGCCGACTTGGCGCTGGGCCAGGCGAAGAGGAAGCGGGGGTCGTAGGCGCGGCCGCACATGCCGTAGTGGCCGGCGCCGTAGGACGCGCCCATGAGGACGGAGAGGTGCGGCACCGTGGAGTTGCTGACCGCGTTGATCATCATCGAGCCGTGCTTCACGATGCCGCCCTGCTCGTACTCCTTGCCGACCATGTAGCCGGTGGTGTTGTGCAGGAACAGCAGCGGGATGTCGCGCTGGTTGGCGAGCTGGATGAACTGCGCCGCCTTCTGCGACTCCTCGCTGAACAGCACCCCGCGCGCGTTGGCCAGGATGCCGACGGGGTAGCCGTGCAGCTCGGCCCAGCCGGTGACCAGGCTCGTGCCGTACAGCGGCTTGAACTCGTCGAAGTCGGAGGCGTCGACCAGGCGGGCGATCACCTCGCGCGGGTCGAAGGGGGTGCGCAGGTCGCCGGGGACGATGCCGAGCAGTTCCTCAGGGTCGTACTTGGGCGGCTCGGCGAAGCCCGGATCGGCGTACGCCTTGCGGTGGTTGAGCCGCGCGACCACCCTGCGCGCCTGCCGGATCGCGTCCCGCTCGTCCACCGCGAAGTGGTCGGCGAGGCCGGAGGTACGGGCGTGCATCTCGGCTCCGCCCAGCGACTCGTCGTCGCTCTCCTCACCGGTCGCCATCTTCACCAGCGGCGGCCCCCCGAGGAACACCTTCGCGCGGTCCTTGACCATGATCACGTGGTCGGACATGCCGGGGATGTACGCGCCGCCCGCCGTGGAGTTGCCGAACACCACGGCCACGGTCGGGATGCCCTCGGCCGACAGCCGGGTCAGGTCCCGGAAGATCGCCCCGCCGGGGATGAAGATCTCCTTCTGCGAGGGCAGGTCGGCTCCGCCGGACTCGACCAGGCTGATGACGGGGAGGCGGTTGGCCCGCGCGATCTCGTTCGCCCGCAGGGCCTTCTTCAGGCTCCACGGGTTGCTCGCGCCACCGCGCACGGTCGCGTCATTGGCGGTGATCAGGCACTCGGTCCCTTCGACCACCCCGATGCCGGTGACCAGGGAGGCGCCGACGGTGTACTCGCTGCCCCAGGCGGCGAGGGTGGACAGCTCCAGGAACGGCGTGTCGGGGTCGAGCAGCAGCTCGATCCGCTCACGGGCGAGCAGCTTGCCCCGCCTGCGGTGCCGGGCCACGTATTTCTCGCCCCCACCCGCGAGCGCCTTGGCGTGCTCTGTCTCCAGGTCGGCGAGCTTGGCGAGCATGGTGTCGCGGTTGGCCTGGTGGTCGGGGGCGGTGGGGTCGAGGGTGGTGCGCAGGAGGGTCATGGGGTGCCTCCGGGGTGACGGGGGTCTCCGGTCTGGAGGGGCGGGGCGCCGGAGGGGCGCACGGTCCGGGGCGTCACAGGAGTTCCTCCGGGATGTCCAGGTGGCGGGAGCGGAGCCACTCGGCCAGGGCCTTGGCCTGGGGGTCGAAGCGGTGTCGGGCGGCCACGCCGGCGCCGAGGATGCCGGTGACGACGAAGTTCAGGGCGCGGAGGTGGGGCAGGACATGCCGGGTGACCGGGAGGTCGCGGGCCTCGGGGATCAGCTCCCGGAAGCGCTCGACGGTCAGCTCGTGCGCGAGCCAGCGCCAGCCGTCGGCGGAGCGGGCCCAGACGCCGACGTTGGCGTCCCCGCCCTTGTCCCCGCTACGGGCTCCGGCCACATGACCCAGAGGGGCGCGGCGGGTGCTGCCCACGTGGAGGGGCTCGGGCAGTGCGGGCTCGGGCACCTCGCTGAGCGGGAGCGTCTCCTGCGGCGCGCCCACATCGATACGGCGCCCATCGTGGAGGACGGCCACATGGTCAACGGCACCATGGGATACGGCCACATGGTCGAACACCCCGTAGGGCGAGCCTTTCCCCGGGGGCGCCAGCACATGGAAGCCGGGGTAACTGGCGAGCGCCAGCTCGATCGCGGCCCCGCTCAGCCCCCGCCCGACCACTTCGGCATCGGCGTCCCGTACGACGAGCCGGAGCAGCGCACTCGCCGTCTCCTCCGTGTCGGCGTCGGCCCGGTCGGTGCGGGCCAGCTCCCAACGCACCTCCTGGGGAGCCGCCTTGGCGAGCGCGACCTCCATCTGGTCGCGCACCAGCTCCGCCTTGGCCTCGATGCCGAGACCGGTGAGGACGAAGGCGACCTCGTTGCGGAAGCCGCCGAGCCGGTTGAGCCCGACCTTGAGCGTGGGCGGGGGCGCCTCACCGCGCACCCCCTCGATCCGCACCCGGTCCGGCCCGTCCTGGCGGAGCCGTACCGTGTCCAGCCGGGCGGTGACATCGGGCCCCGCGTACCGGGCACCCCCCGTCTCGTACAGCAACTGGGCCGTGACCGTACCGGTGTCGACGAACCCGCCGGTCCCCGGATGCTTGGTGACGACACTGCTGCCGTCGGCATGGATCTCGGCGAGCGGAAAGCCGGGACGGCGTACGTCACCGTCCTGGAAGAAGGCGTAGTTGCCGCCCGTGACCTGGGTCCCGCACTCCAGCAGATGCCCGGCGACGACGGCCCCGGCGAGCTGGTCGTGGTCGCCCGGCCCCCACCCGAAGTGCGCGGCGGCGGGCCCGGTGACGAGCGCGGCGTCGGTCACCCGCCCGGTGATCACCACGTCGGCCCCGGCCCGCAGACACTCCGCGATACCGAAGCCGCCGAGGTAGGCGTGGGCGGCGAGGGTGCCGGGGTACGCGGCGGTGAGGTCGTCACCCTCCACGTGCGCGACCCGTACGGGTATGCCGAGCCGCTCCGCCAACTCCCGGATCTTCCAGGCGAGTCCGGCCGGATTGAGCCCGCCCGCGTTGGTGACGATCCGTACCCCGCGCTCGTGGGCGAGCCCGAGGCAGTCTTCGAGCTGGCGTGCGAAGGTGCGGGCGTACCCGGCGCCGGGGTCCTTCAGCCGGTCGCGGCCGAGGATGAGCATGGTCAGCTCGGCGAGATAGTCGCCGGTGAGTACGTCGGCCTCGCCGCCGGTGAGCATCTCGCGCAGGGCGCTCGAGCGGTCGCCGTAGAAGCCGGAGAAGTTGCCGATGCGGAGGGGGGGCACCGTCACCGGGCGGGCTCCTCGGGCGCGGCGGGCCCCTCGGGCGTGGCCTCCTCGGGCGCGGCGGCCTCCTCGGGCGCGGCTTCCTTGGGGTCGCGCCCGGTGCCGGGCGGGCCCGCGAAGGCCTGGGCGATGTCCAGCCAGCGGTCGGCGTCCGGGCCGACGGCGGTCAGGGCGAGGTCGGCGCGGTGGGCGCGCTGGGTGACGAGCAGGCAGAGATCGACCGCGGAGCCGGTGACCCGTTGCGCGGCGTCCTCGGGACCATAGGTCCACAGCTCGCCCGAGGGGGCGCGGACCTCGACGCGGAACTCGTCCTCCGGCGCGGGCAGTCCTCGTACCGCGAAGGCGAAGTTCCGGGCCCGCACACCGATGCGGACCACATGCCGGAGCCGGTCGGTGGGTGCGCGCACCACACCCAGTGCGTCGGCCACGTCCTGGCCGTGGGCCCAGGTCTCCATGAGCCGGCCGGTGGCCATGGCGGCGGCCGACATGGGCGGCCCGAACCAGGGGAACCGGGTGTGCCGCGCGGCCGCCTCCCGCAGGGCGTGGTCCAGCTCCTGCCGGCCGTTCCACCAGCGAGTGAGCAGTTCGGCGGGGCCGAGCCGGACGCCTTCCTCGGCGCCGTCGTCCACGAAGGTGCCGGGCGACGTGAGCGCCTGTTCGGCGAACTTCTGGAAGGCCGCCTGGTCGCTCATGGCGAGCAGGGCGGCTCGGTCGGTCCAGTGCAGATGGGCGATCTGGTGGGCGATGCTCCAGCGCGGAGCGGGCGTCGCGCGTGCCCACTCGCTCTCGGTCAACTCGGCCACAAGCAGGTCGAGTTCCCGGCTTTCCTCACGCAGGTCGTCGAAGACGGGCGTCGGATCGGACATGGGCAGGAGCATGGCAGCGGGGGCAGAAACAATCAAGCGTGCTTGCATTAATTCAAGGGGGGTGAGGTGCCGGAAAACAGGTGCGCCCGGATCGTCTCCTCCGGCTAGGTTCACCGGATGCGCGCATTCACGGACCCCTCGGAGCTGCGACGACTGGTGCGGGACGGGCTGGGGCCGGGGTGCCGGGTCACGGCTGTGGAACGGCTGCGCGGTGGCTCGAAGAAGGGGGTGTACCGGTTGGCCCTAACCGGGGTGGGCGCCCCGCCGACCGTGATCGCCTACAGCTGGGCCGCACAGGAGAACTACTGGCCGAGTGTGGCGACACCCCACGCCTGCGGCCTGGCGCCGTTCCTGTCCGCGCACCACACCCTTCAGGCGGCCGGTGTGCGCACCCCACACGTCCTGTACGCGTCCGAGCCCGACGACCTGGCCCTGGTGGAGGACATCCCCGGCGACACCCTGGAGGCGACCTTCACCACGGACCCCGCCCGAGCGGCGAAGGCCCTGAGCGAGCTGGCCGTGGGCCTGGACCACATGGCCGCGCACACCTCTCCGGCGGACCACATCAGCGAGGACGTGACCCTGACCCGAGCCCTCGACGACCTCACCGAGGCAGCAACCCGCGACCCGCGCATCAACGCGGCGACCCAGGCCCTGGCCAGCCGCCTGCACGACCTGCACGCGGCGCTGACCCCTCGCCCCACCTACTCCCTGGTCCACGGTGAACTGGGCCCCGACCACATCCTCCTCACCCCCGACGCCCACCCCGTCCTGATCGACATCGAGTCCCTCACCCACTCCGACCCCGAACAGGAACACGCCTACCTGCGCCTGCGCTTCGGTCCCCACTACGCCCCCCTCTCCCGCCCCCTGGACCCCGCCCGCCTGTCCCTGTACACCCTCGCCCTCCACCTCTCCCTGGTCGCGGGCCCCCTCCGCCTGCTGGACGGCGACTTTCCCCACCGCGACGCCATGCGGGGAATCGCGGAACACAACACGCGGGAGGCGCTACGGCTGGTGGGGCCGGTGACCTGAGCCGGCGATCAGCCGCGGAGGCAGGCACTCCGGGCGACAGGGGCGTGCTCCGGGGCGGACGGGAGTCGGCAACAGCCCCACGTCACCGAGCACTCCCGACACCCTCGCTCCCCTGAACGGAGTACCTACGCCTCCGGCGCCGGCGGTGCCACTCGCCGCGTCTGGGTACGCACCGCGCCGATGCTCGCCGCGATGACCAGCGCGATGGCCGCGGCCTGGGTCAGGGAGAGGGTCTGGTGGAGGACGAAGAAACCCGCGGTGGCCGCCACGGCCGGTTCCAGGCTCATCAGGATGGCGAAGGTCGGGGCGGGGAGGCGGCGGAGGGCGAGCAGTTCCAGGGTGTACGGGAGGACCGAGGAGAGCAGGGCCACTGCCGAACCCAGGGCGATGGTGGTGGGGTTCAGCAGCCGGGCGCCCGCGTCGACGATGCCCAGCGGGAGGAACACCAGCGCGGCCACCCCCATCGCGAGGGCCAGTCCGTCGGCCTGGGGGAAGCGGCGCCCCGTACGGGCGCTGAAGATGATGTACGCCGCCCACATGACGCCGGCCGACAGGGCGAAGCCGACGCCCAGCGGGTCGAGTCCGCTGAAGCCTCCGCCGCCCAGCAGGAAGACGCCCGCCAGGGCGAGGGCCGCCCATACGGCGTTGACCGCGCGGCGGGAGGCGAAGACGGACAGGGCGAGCGGTCCGAGGACTTCCAGGGTGACCGCGAGGCCGAGGGGGATACGGGCGACCGCCTGGTAGAAGAGTCCGTTCATCCCGGCCATGGTGAGACCGAAGACGATCACCGTCCCCCAGTCGGTACGGGAGTGCCCCCGCAGCCGGGGCCGGCACACCACCAGCAGCACGACGGCCGCCGCCACCAGACGCAGCGTCACCACACCGAGCGCGCCCGCACGAGGCATCAGCGTCACCGCGAGCGCCCCGCCGAACTGGACCGATATCCCGCCCGCCAGCACCAGCCCGACGGGCCCCAGCGAGCCGAACCGGCCAGGGGAGTGCGGGGCGGTGGGGGTCTTGGCCGGAGTGGAGGTACGGACGGTGGTCACAGGCTGTCCTGGGGAGCGGCGGGAGTGGGCTTCATACGTACACCTCGATGTACTTCCCGGTCCACGGTAATGGACCTCCGTCAGGTGTGTGAACCCTTATGCCACTGTACGCAGGCGGTGTCTTGGATGCTGAGATCAAGAACCGGCGGGCCGGTGCCTCAGCGGCGGGCCATGTACAGGTCGAACGCCTTGTGCAGCATCTTGTTCAGCGGGAAGTCCCACTCCCCCACGTACTCCGCCGCCTCGCCGCCCGCGCCGACCTTGAAGCGGAGCAGGCCGAGCAGGTGGTTGGACTCCTCCAGGGTGTCGGTGATGCCCCGGAAGTCGTAGACGTGCGCGCCCAGCTCATGGGCGTCGGACATCATCCGCCACTGCATGGCGTTGTTGGGCTGGACCTCCCGCTTGCGGGCGGTGGAGGCGCCGTACGAGTACCAGACGTGGCTGCCCACGATGAGCATCGTCGCCGCCGCCAGCACCTCCCCGTCGTGGTGGGCGAGGTACAGCCGCATGCGGTCGGGGTCCTCGTTGGCGAGCGCGGTCCACATCCGCTGGAAGTAGGCCAGCGGACGCGGGATGAAACGGTCGCGCTCGGCCGTCTCCCGGTACAGCTCGTAGAACACCGGCAGGTCGTCCGCGCCGCCGCGCACCACCTTCACGCCCGCCTTCTCGGCCTTCTTGATGTTGCGCCGCCACTGCTGGTTGAGCCCGCCGTGGATCTCCTCCAGCGACCGCCCGGCAAACGGCACCTGGCACACGTACCGGGGCTGCCCCGCCGCGAAGCCCTCCTCCGCGTCCGGTTCGCTCTGCCGCCATCCCATATCGCGCAGCCGGTCGGCGAGGGCCTGGGCGCGCGGGTCCTGCCAGGTCGGCTCGGCGTCCCGGAGCCGGTGTGCGGCCGGGTCGGCGATGGCGGCCTTGACCGCCTCCGGACTCCAGCGCCGGGCCACCACCGGCGGCCCCATCTTCACCGAGAACGCCCCCCGCGCCTTGAGGTGCGCCAGCATCGGCTCCAGCCAGCGTTCCAAGCCGTCGGCGTGCCAGTCGATCACCGGCCCCTCCGGCAGATACGCCAGATACCGCTTCACCTTGGGCAACGGCCGCAGCAGCACCAGCCCCGCCCCCACGATCCGCCCTTCCTCGTCGAACCACCCCAGGCTCTCCGCCCGCCAGTCGGGCTTCACCTCCCCCCACGACGGCACCTGCATATGACTGACCGAGGACCGCGAACCCACAAAGGCCAGGTGCTCGGCCCGGCTGACGGGGCGCAGGGTGAGGGTCATACGGAGGACTCCTTCGCGCAGGCAGATCCGGTCACCCTACGATCCCCACCGCCCGTCTTCGGGGCCGAACCACCGCCGACGTCCCGTATCCGCCACCCCTGCACGCAGCCCCCGCACCCAGGGCGCACCGCGGGCCGCCCCCCCTACTCCTCGCTCACTCCCGCCCCTCCCTCTCCAACGCCTCCGCCAGTACCTCTGCCAGATGCCGGGCCCGTATCCCCGTCAGTTGCTCGATCTGGGTCCGGCAGGAGTAGCCGTCCGCCAGAACCGCCGCGTTCCCGGGGGCGGAGCGGAGGGCGGGGAGGAGCTGGTCCTCTGCGCAGGTGCGGGAGATGTCGAAGTGGTTCCTTTCGAAGCCGAAGTTGCCGGCCAGGCCGCAGCAGCCGCCGGTCAGTGGGCCGGTGAGGCCGGCGGAGGTGCGGAGGTCCCGGTCGGCGGTGTCACCGAGGACGGCGTGTTGGTGGCAGTGGGTCTGGCCGGTGACGGGTCGGTCGAGGGCGGGTGGGGTCCAGTGGGGGGCGTGTTGGCGGAGGGTTTCCGCGAAGGTGCGGACGGCGGCGGCCAGGCGGGGTGCGCGGGGGTCGCCGGGCAGGAGTTCGGGGAGGTCGGCGCGGAGGGCCGCCGCGCAGCTCGGTTCCAGGACGACGACCGGGGCCCCGGCCTCAAGCACCGGTTCCATCAGGTCCAGCGTGCGGCGCAGCACCGTGCGGGCCCGCTCCAGGCGGCCGGTGGAGATGTAGGTGAGCCCGCAGCAGACCTGCGCGCGGCGTGCCCCGAGCAGCGCGGTCGGCGTGCGCGAGGTGCCGTCTCCCACCGGGCGCCTGCCGGGCAGCAGGGTCGGCGGCAGCGCCACCCGCAGCCCGGCCGACTCCAGCACCCGGACGGCGGCCCGCCCGACGGACGGGGACAGATGCTCGGTGAAGGTGTCCGGCCACAGCACGACCAGTTGTCCCGAGCCGCCGGTTTCCGGCGCCGGGGGCCGCGCCCGCCACCACCGGCTGAACGTCCCCGCCGACAGCCGGGGGATGTCCCGCTCCGGCGCGATCCCGCCCACCCGTTTCCCCAGCCGGGCCAACGGCCCCGCCGCGGAGAGCCGGTTGAGCAGCGGTGCCGCCCGCACACGCGCCACCCACCGCAGCCACGCCGGCAGCGAGCCCAGGCTGTAGTGGGCGGCCGGGCGCAGCCGGCCGGCGTAGTGGTGGTGCAGGAACTCCGCCTTGTAGGTGGCCATGTCGACGCCGACCGGGCAGTCCGAGCGGCAGCCCTTGCAGGACAGACAGAGGTCGAGGGCGTCCCGCACCTCGGCCGAACGCCAGCCGTCGGTGATGACCTCACCGGCGAGCATCTCGTGCAGCAGCCGCGCCCGCCCCCGCGTGGAGTGCTCCTCTTCCCCGGTCGCCCGGAACGACGGGCACATCACCGCGGACCCGCCCACCGACTCCGTACGGCACTTGGCGACCCCGACGCACCGGCGGACGGCCGCGCGGAAGTCTCCCTCGTCGTGCGGGTAGCCGAAGGCGACGTCCACCGGGCGGCGGGGCAGCACCGCGAAGCGGAGGTCGTCGTCCAGCCGGGCCGGGCGGACCAGCATGCCGGGGTTGAGCAGGCCGTCGGGGTCCCACACCGCCTTGGCCCGCTCGAACAGCGCCACCATTTCCGCGCCGTACATGCGCGGCAGCAGTTCCGCGCGGGCCTGCCCGTCGCCGTGCTCCCCGGACAGGGAACCGCCGTGGGAGACCACCAGGTCGGCCTGTTCCTCGGAGAAGCGGCGGAACCGGCCCACCCCGGCCTCGGTGAGCAGGTCGAAGTCGATCCGGACGTGGACGCAGCCCTCCCCGAAGTGGCCGTAGGGAGCGCCGCGCAGGCCGTGGGCGGTGAGCAGGGCGCGGAAGTCGCGCAGGTAGGCGCCGAGCCGGGCGGGCGGTACCGCGCAGTCCTCCCAGCCGGGCCACGCCTCCGTGCCGTCCGGCATCCGGGTCGCCGTACCGCTCGCGTCCTCGCGCAGCCGCCACAGGCCCCGCTGGGCGACGGGGTCGGTCACCACCAGCGCGTCCACCGCGTCGGCCGCGCTCACGACCGCCTCCGCGCGGGCCCGCGCCTCCGCCTCCGAGGCGCCGCCCGTCTCCACGAACAGCCACGCGCCGCCCTTGGGGAGCCCGATCGGCGCCCGGATCAGGTCGGCCGCCATGCCCTCCACGGTCAGCGGGCCGTACGGCAGCAGACCGGAGGCGGCGTCGGCGGCGGCGCTCTCGTCGGCGTACCCCAGCACCGCCAGGACGTGGACCGCCGGCGCCTCCACCAGGTCCAGCACCGCTTCCGTGAGGACGCCGAGGGTGCCCTCGGAACCGCAGAAGGAGCGGGCCACGTCGGCGCCGTGCTCGTGGAGCAGGGCGTCCAGGGCGTACCCGGAGATACGGCGGGGCAGCTCGGGGAAGCCGGTGCGCAGCCGGGCCAGCTCCCCCTCCGCCAGCGTCCGCAGACCCTCCGGTGCGCCGGACCAGCCCCGGCCCGGCAGCAGCCGTTCGCCGCGCGCGGTGAGTACGGACAGCTCGCGCACGCTGTCGGCGGTGGTGCCCCAGGCCACGGAGTGGGCGCCGCAGGAGTTGTTGCCGATCATGCCGCCGAGCGTGCAGCGGCCGTGCGTGGACGGGTCGGGGCCGAAGCGGAGGCCGTGCGGGGCGGCCGCCGCCTGCAGCCGGTCCAGCACCAGGCCCGGCTGGACCCTGGCCGTACGTCCGTCCGGGTCGAGCTCCAGCAGGCCGTTCATGTGCCGGGTGAAGTCGAGCACCACCCCCGTACCCGTCGCCTGCCCGGCGATGGACGTACCCCCGCCCCGCGCGACCACCGGTGTCCCGCGCGCCCGGCACACCTCCAGCACGGCCGCCACGTCCTCGGCGTCCCGGGGGGCCACCACGCCCAGGGGGACCCGCCGGTAGTTGGACGCGTCCATCGTCGTCAACGCCCGCGCCGTCGCGTCGAAGCGGACCTCGCCCCGCACGACCCGCCGCAGCTCCGGAGCCAGCCCGCCGTCGTCCTCGATCCCCATGGCCATTTCCCCTCCGTCCGACCCCGTCGATCGGTCATGGCTCCAGCATGCATCCGATCACGCAACGTCATCAGAAGTTGTCCACAGGCACCCTCCGCTCCTCAGATCGTCGTACAACCGCACAAGTCCACGACCCGGAGGAGTCGTCTCATCCGACGGACACGGCTTCGTCCGGTTTCGCACACCCGATACGCTCCGACACGTGGCCGACATCGAGATCCCCGCTGACATCAAGCCCGCCGACGGACGCTTCGGCGCGGGCCCCTCCAAGGTGCGGACGGAGGCGCTCGCCGCGCTCGCGGCGACCGGCAGTTCCCTGCTGGGCACCTCCCACCGGCAGGCCCCGGTCAAGAACCTGGTGGGCCAGGTCCGCGAAGGCATCAGCTCCCTGTTCTCCCTCCCGGACGGTTACGAGGTCGTCCTCGGCAACGGCGGCTCCACCGCGTTCTGGGACATCGCCACCCACGGGCTGATCGAGTCCAAGTCCCAGCACCTCAATTTCGGTGAGTTCTCCTCCAAGTTCGCCAAGGCGGCCAAGCTCGCCCCCTGGCTGGCCGAGCCGACCGTCATCGCCTCCGACCCCGGCACCCACCCCGAGCCGAGCGCCGAGGCCGGTGTGGACGTGTACGCGTTCACGCACAACGAGACCTCCACCGGTGTCGCCATGCCGATCAAGCGCGTGGCCGGAGCCGACGAGGGTTCGCTCGTCCTGGTGGACGCCACCTCCGGCGCGGGCGGCCTGCCGGTCGACGTCTCCGAGACGGACGTCTACTACTTCGCCCCGCAGAAGTCCTTCGCCTCCGACGGCGGCCTGTGGATCGGCGTGTTCTCTCCGGCGGCCATCGAGCGCGCCGAGCGGATCCACGCGTCCGGCCGGCACATTCCGGAGTTCTTCAGCCTGCCCACGGCGATCGACAACTCCCGCAAGAACCAGACGTACAACACCCCGGCGCTCGCCACGCTCTTCCTGCTCAACGAGCAGCTCGAGTGGCTGAACGGCCAGGGCGGCCTCGACTTCGCCACCGGCCGTACGAAGGACTCCTCGACCCGGCTGTACACCTGGGCGGAGGAGTCGAAGTACGCGACGCCGTTCGTCACCGACCCGGCCAAGCGGTCGCAGGTCATCGGCACGATCGACTTCGCCGACGAGATCGACGCGGCCGCGGTCGCCAAGGCGCTGCGCGCCAACGGCATCGTGGACACCGAGCCGTACCGCAAGCTCGGCCGCAACCAGCTCCGCGTCGCCATGTTCCCGGCGATCGACCCGGCCGACGTCGAGGCGCTCACCAAGTGCGTCGACTATGTCATCGAGCGGATCTGAAACCTGTAGATCCCGGTGGGTGGGGGCGCCCGGTGGTGAACCGGGCGCCCTTTCCCGTGCCCGCGCCATGATCCGCCGGACGGGCCCTAGCTCTTGCGCCGCATCCGCCGCATGCCGAACACGGCGGCGGCGCCGAGGGCGAGGAGGACGGCACCGGTCTTGAGGCCGCCCCCGCCGCTCTTCTCCCCCGAGGCGGAACTCCCGCCGGTGGAGGGCGACTTGGAGGCCACAGCGCCGCCCTGGGGTGCCTCCAGCGCCCGTACCTGACTCTGCGCGCCCTCGCTGCCGTACATCAGCTTGGTGCCGTCGGCGGAGTAGCTGACGGACTCGCCCTGGCCCTGGAGGGGCACGTCCAGGCGGTCCAGCTTCTTGATCCGGCCGCCGTTCCAGTCGTAGGAGATGCCGCCGAAGTAGCCGCGAACGGCGAGCTGTCGGCCGTTCGGCGAGAAGGCGGCGTCCGTGGCCCACAGGTCGACGGGGGCGACCGGGCGGAAGATGTTCGCGCCGGAGGACGACAGTTGGGCGGGGCCCTCGTACAGGTGCCCGCCGTCCTCGTTCTTGTCGATGATGTAGACGCGGCCGGTCTGGGGGTGGACCGCCAGCGACTCGGCGTCACGGGGGCCGTCGGAGTACTTCACGACGTACTGCGTGGCCGTGACCGTCTGGTCCTTCAGGATCTTCGGCTCGGGCAGGCGGTAGATCCAGACATAGGGCCAGCGGCCGTGGAAGTTGTCCCCGATGTCACCGACGTAGATCTGGTTGTCCGGCCCGATGGAGATGGCCTCCACGTCACGCGGGGAGCCGATGCCGCGCAGGGTGAGCGTGGCGACGGTCTTGCCGGTGCGGCTGTCGACGGCGTAGAGGTAGGGGCCGTCGTCGCTGTCGTTGTGCGTCCAGTAGACGCCCGGGTGCAGGTGGGAGGCGGCCAGGCCGCTGGACTCGGTGATCCGGGGGTCCTCGATGGTGAACCCCCGGTCCCCGTCCGCGGCGTGGGCGGGCAGGGCGCAGGCACCCGCGAGCAGGGCCCCGGCGAGCAGGGCGAACGGTCGGCGCATGGTCCAAGACTGCCACCTGGCGCGGGCGTTCAGTGGGGGTGGTGGGCCTCACATCGGCCCTGGGTGCTGGCCCGCACCGAGATCCGCCATCATGAGCGGATGCTCAGGTTCATGCCCGTAGGTGACTCCATGACGATCGGGAGCGCGGGCGAACACACGTGGCGCTACCGGCTGTGGCAGCACCTGCGGGGCACATACGGCGGCCCGTTCCAGATCGTCGGTCCCCGCGAGACGCTGTACGACCAGGCCACCGGGGAGCCCGACTCCTACGAGTACGCCGACCCCGACTTCCCGCGCGCCCACCTCGCCGGGTGGGGCGAGGGCTGGCAACACATGGCTCCGCTGATCGGGGAGGCGGTGCGGGCGCACCGGGCCGACGTGCTGCTGGTCTCCCTCGGGCTGATCGACCTGGGTTTCTACACCAACGCGGAGCAGACGGTCGACAACGTGCGGGCGTTCGTGGCCGCGGCCCGTGCGGCGCGTCCGCGCGTACGGATGGTGCTGCTGCCGGTCATCCCGAACATACGCGCCCAGGAGGACGGCCCCTTCGCCGAACAGGTCGACCTCTTCAACACCCTCCTCGCCAAGACGACCGCCGACCTGGACGAACCCCGGTCCCCGCTGCTGCTGGCCTCGGCGCCGGGGGGCTGGGACATCCACACGGACACGTACGACGGCACGCACCCCAACGCCAGCGGCGAGCACCGGATCGCGGGGGCGTTCGCGGGGGCGATGCACGAGGCGTGGGGACTGGGGAAGCCGTACGTGGCTTGATCATGTCGACGCGATGGCGGCGTTGCCGGGTGGCCGGGCGTTTCGTTCAACAGCTCACCAGGAGACGGTGGGGAGGAAACGCCATATGACCGAGTTCGGGCCGCCGGTCACGCTGGACGACTGGTTCGCGCGTCTCGAAGCGATGCCGGTGCCCGAGGGGTACAAGGCCGAGATCATCGAGGGGACCGTCCATTTGACCAGCCGAGGCGATTCCCAGTGGGCGATCACCGCCGACCTGTACGAGCAACTGCGGACCAGGTACCCGCGGACGCGACTGAAGTCCGGTGCCCGGCTCGACCTGCCGGGGCGGCTCAACAGCTACGCGCCGGATCTGATGCTGCTCGCCGAGGAGGCCGAGCAGGACGGCCGGGGTCTCTGGCGCTGCGCGGACGTCCAGTTCGCCGTCGAGGTGCTCCCCCGGGACACGCCGGACCCCGCACGCGGCCTCAGAGAGGCCGGGTAAGCACTGGCCGAGGTGCCGGTCTACTTCGTCGTGGACCCCCGGCGGGGCCAGTGCCACGCCTACAGCAAGCCGGAGAAGGACGCGTACACGAACAGACTGACGGTCACCTTCGGAGGCGACGTGGATCTCACCGGCACCCCGGTGGGCATTGCCCTCAAAACCCACGACTTCCCCCGCGACTGACCCCACCGCTTGCCTAGAGCGCGCTCCAAGACGTTGGCTAGGGGGGCATGAGGTACACGCAGCTTGGACGTACGGGACTGAAGGTCAGCCGGCTGGTGCTGGGGACCATGAACTTCGGGCCGCAGACCGACGAGGCGGACAGCCACGCGATCATGGACGCGGCGCTGGACGCGGGCATCAACTACTTCGACACCGCGAACGTGTACGGCTGGGGCGAGAACAAGGGCCGTACCGAGCAGATCATCGGAAGCTGGTTCGCGAAGGGCGGCGAGCGGCGGGAGAAAACCGTCCTGGCCACCAAGGTTTACGGGAACATGGGCGCAGAAGGCGACGTCTGGCCCAACTACGACAAGCTCTCCGCGCTGAACATCCGCCGCGCGGTGGACGCAAGCCTGAAGCGGCTGCGGACCGACTACATCGACATCTACCAGTTCCACCACATCGACCGGAACACCCCGTTCGAGGAGATCTGGCAGGCGGTCGACGTCCTGGTCACCCAGGGCAAGATCCTCTACGCCGGTTCCTCCAACTTCCCCGGCTACAAGATCGCGCAGGCCAACGAGACGGCCCTGCGCCGTAACACCCTCGGCCTGGTCAGCGAGCAGTGCCTGTACAACCTCGCCGAGCGCCGCGCCGAGATGGAGGTCATCCCGGCCGCCCAGGACTACGGGCTCGGCGTCATCCCCTGGTCGCCGCTGCACGGCGGTCTGCTGGGCGGGGTCATCCGCAAGGAGGCCGAGCGCGGGCGCCGCGCCTCCGGCCGCGCGGCCGACGCCCTCGCGGACACGGCCACGCGCAACCGGATCGAGGCGTACGAGGAGCTGCTCGCCAAGCACGGCCTGGAGCCCGGCGAGGTCGCGCTCGCCTGGCTGCTGACCCGGCCCGGCGTCACCGGCCCGATCGTCGGCCCGCGTACCCGGGAGCAGCTCGACTCGGCGCTGCGCGCGGTGGAGCTGGAGCTGAGCGAGGAGCTGCTGACCGGCCTGGACGAGATCTTCCCCGGCCCGGGCCCCGCCCCGGAGGCGTTCGCCTGGTAGCGGCAAGCGAAAGGCCGCTCCGTACGGGATTCTCCGCGGAGCGGCCTTGGGCGGCAGCCGTCAGTGGACGGCCGCCGCCACGGCGACGACCACCAGCATCAGTACGAGCGCACCGGCCATGATCCGGTTCCGGATTTTCGGTTCCACGACGACGAGCCTAACGGGCCGCGCCCAGTGCCCAGCGGGCGACCGGGGCGTACCGGGGCTGCTCGCCGGGCACGCCGGAGGCCGGCAGGTGGCTGCGGACGAGGACCAGTTCGCCCACCGTCCAGGCGGTACCGGCGAATTCGGTGAGGGCGTCGGCGTAGGGCCGTAGGTCGGTGTCGCCCTTGCCCCGGGCCAGTGTGAGATGCGCCCGGTAGTGGCGGTGCTCCTCGCCGCCCACCCCGACCCGCCGTCCGGCCGCCCGGGCCCGTCCGGCGAGTCTGCCCAAAGCGGTGAGGTCTCCGGAGGCTCCGGTCCACAGTGCCCTGCCGCGGCCGAAGCTGCCGCCTCCGGCGAGGGCCAGCGGGAACGGCGCGCTCCGTACGGCCGCGCGCTCCAGCCGGCGTTCCAGCTCGGGCACGGTCTCCTCAGGGACCTCGCCGTAGAAGGCGAGCGTGAAGTGCCAGCCGTCCGGCTGGGTCCACCGCAGCGCGTCGGCCCCGGCGAGCCGCCGCAGCGCCCGTACCTCCCGGCCCAGCTCCTCCACGGCGCCCGGGGGCGGCAGGACGGCGGCGAAGAGTCTCATCCCCACACGATCCCAGACGGGTACGCTGCCGCACCGTGACCGACGACGTCGAGACAGCGACAGCGGCCGCCCTGGCCGGCGCCGAAGTGGTGCGCGAGGGCTACGGCAAGGATCTGGGCCGGATCGACAAGGGGGCCGGGGACTTCGCCACGGCGGCCGACGTGGCGGCCGAGCGGGCCATCCTGGACGTCATCCGGGCGGCCCGGCCCCTCGACGCGGTACTCGGCGAGGAGGGCGGCCGGCAGGGCCCCACCGACACCGTGCGCCTCTGGCTCGTGGACCCCCTGTGCGGCACCCTCAACTACGCCGTCGGCAACATGCTCGTCGCCGTCAACGTGGCCCTGCGCGACGGCCCCGCAGCCGTGGCGGACCCCTTCACCGGCGAGGTCTTCCGCACCGACGGCAAGACGGCCTGGCTCCACCACGAGGGCACCGACACCCCCCTGCGCCCCACGGCGGCGACCGCCCTGGTGGACGTCAACCTCGACCCACCCTTCCCGAGCGCCCCCGGCTTCCGCGCCACGGCCCTGCTGGCGCATCCGGTGTTCATGGCGCGCTTCCGCCCCCGGGTGGTCTCCACGACCCTGGCCCTGACCTGGGTGGCAGCAGGCCGCCGAGCCGCGTACGTCACCGACGGCACCGGCCTCTCCGAGAGCGTCCACTTCGCCGCCGGAATCACCCTGTGCCGGGCAGCGGGCTGCGTGGTCACGGGCATCGACGGCGCACCACTGGGCCCGGACACCCGAGGACTGGTGGCGGCCGCGGACGCCGACACCCACAGCCTGTTGATGACGATGCTCCGCGGCGAGTCCTGACCGCCACCTCACCCGACCGGCGTCAGCTCTCCGCTCCCGCGCGACGCGGGCCGGGGGCGACCGCGCCGCCGGCCCCAGCCCGACCGGCATCAGCGCGCCGCCGCGCGGGACGAGCGACAGATGCGGCACCCGAGGCCAGGGCGCGGCCGAGCCGACGAACGCGGCCCCGACACGCCCTCGAACCTCAGGCCGCCGGCGTCAACTCCTCGCTCCCCCTCGGCACGAACCGCAGATGCGGTCCCCGGTGCCAGGTGAGCCGGAGCCGGAGGTCGCCGGCGCGGGCCAGGAACAGGCCGATGACCGCGGCCGCCGCGGCCGAGACCACGCCGCCCGCGACGAAGCCGAAGCGGGCGCCGTAGGTGTCGGTGACCCAGCCGACGAGGGGAGCGCCGAGCGGGGTGCCGCCCATGAAGACCATCATGAAGAGGGACATCACGCGGCCCCGCATGGCCGGGTCGGTGGACATCTGGACGGCGGTGTTGGCGGTGACGTTGACCGTGAGGCCGAAGGCGCCGATGGGGACCATCAGGAGAGCGAAGAGCCAGTAGGAGGGCGCCAGCGCGGCGACGATCTCCACCGTGCCGAAGGCCAGCGCGGCCGCGACCAGCACCCGGAACCGGGCCGTACCGCGCCGCGCGGCGAGCAGGGCGCCGATCAGGGAGCCGACGGCCATCAGGGTGTTGAACAGGCTGTACGCACCGGCGCCGGCGTGGAACACGTCGTCGGCGAAGGCGGTGAGCCAGACGGGGAAGTTGAAGCCGAAGGTGCCGATGAACCCGACGAGCACGATGGGCCAGATCAGCTCCGGCCGCCCGGCGACATGCCGCAGCCCCTCCCGGAGCTGGCCCTTGCCGCGCGGGGCGCGGTCGACGGAGTGCAGCTCACGGGTGCGCATCAGCAGCAGCCCGGTGATGGGCGCGACGAAGGACAGCCCGTTGGCGAGGAACGCCCACCCGGTGCCCACCCCGGTGATCATCAGACCGGCGACGGCCGGACCGACCAGCCGGGCGGACTGGAAGTTGGCCGAGTTCAGGCTGACCGCGTTCTGGAGCTGGCCGGGGCCGACCATCTCGGAGACGAAGGACTGCCGGGCCGGGTTGTCCACGACCGTGGCGAGGCCGACCGCGAAGGCGGCGACGTACACGTGCCAGACCTGGACGTGTCCGGAGAGGGTGAGGGCGGCCAGCGCGAGGCCGGTGAGGGCCATCGCGGACTGGGTGAACAGCAGCGCGGGCCGCTTGGGCAGCCGGTCGACGAGGACACCGCCGTACAGGCCGAAGAGCAGCATCGGCAGGAACTGGAGCGCGGTGGTGATGCCGACGGCCGCAGAGGAGCCGGTGAGGCTCAGCACCAGCCAGTCCTGGGCGATGCGCTGCATCCAGGTGCCGGTGTTGGAGACGACCTGTCCGGCGAAGAACAGCCGGTAGTTCCGGACCCTCAGCGAGCTGAACATCGAGGTTCTGCCGGCGGCCGGGGTAGTAGTTGCCGGTGCGGGGACGGAAGCTGCTCCGGGTCCCGTACTCAAAAGGTCGCCTCCTGAAGCGATGCCGTGGCTACAGTTGCGCGAGCTTCTCCAGGACGGGGGCGGCGGCGCGCAGGGTGGCCCACTCGTCCTCGTCGAGGCCCTCGACCAGGCCGGCCAGGAACGCGTTGCGTTTGCGGCGGCTCTCGACGAGCATCGCCTCGGCCTGCTCGGTCCGGGTGACGACCTTCTGGCGCCGGTCCTCGGGATGCGGCTCGAGCCGGACCAGGCCCTTGGCCTCCAGAAGCGCGACGATGCGGGTCATCGAGGGCGGCTGGACATGCTCCTTGCGCGCCAGCTCGCCCGGAGTGGCCTGTCCGCAGTTGGACAGCGTGCCCAGTACCGACATCTCGGTGGGGCTCAGCGACTCGTCGACCCGCTGGTGCTTGAGTCGACGGGACAGCCGCATCACGGCGGAGCGGAGGGAGTTCACGGCGGCCACGTCGTCGCCGTGGGTGAGGTCCGACATGTCTTTAGCCTAACTCATTACTCTCACTAAGGAACGTCACCCCGCACGGTACGGTTCGTGATGTCCGCCACTGTGTCCAACCATCACCCGTACGAGTGAGCCAGTTCCGAAAAGTGACCCATCGGGTGGCGGGATGTGGCGACCCTCGTACACATGGCGACCAGTGTGCTCAGCCTGCGGATGGACGGGGAGCTGCTAGAGAGGCTCCGGGAACGCGCGGCGAAGAGAGGAATGAGCGTGCAGGACTATGTGATCCGCACGCTCGTCAGGGACGACTTCGACGAGCGGTTCCAGACCGCCGTCGACGAGACCGAGAAGTTCTACGGGGTCACATGAGACTCATGTGACCCCGCAGGAAACTCAGCCGCGCCCCGGTCAGGTCAGACCGAGGGCCGGCATCAGGTAGTAGAAGCCGAAGACGGCCGCGACCACGTACATCGCCACCGGGATCTCCCGGCCGCGCCCGGCGGCCAGGCGGAGCACCACGAAGGTGATGAAGCCCATGCCGATGCCGTTGGTGATCGAGTAGGTGAACGGCATCATCACCATGGTCACGAAGGCCGGGATGGCGATGGTGAAGTCGTCCCAGTCGATCTCCCGGATCGAGCCCGCCAGGATCAGGAAGCCGACCGCGAGCAGCGCGGGCGTGGCGGCCTGGGACGGCACCATGGTGGCGACCGGGGTGAGGAACAGGGCGACGCCGAAGAGGGCGCCGGTGACGACGTTGGCGAGACCCGTACGGGCGCCCTCGCCGACGCCCGCGGTGGACTCCACGAAGCAGGTGGTGGCCGAGGAGGAGCTGGCGCCGCCCGCCGCGACGGCGAGACCGTCGATCAGCAGGACCTTGTTGATGCCCGGCATCTGGCCCTGGGCGTCGGTCAGCTTGGCCTCGTCGCTGACGCCCATGATCGTGCCCATGGCGTCGAAGAAGCAGGACAGCAGGACGGTGAAGACGAAGAGGACGCCGGTCAGCACACCGACCTTGGCGAAGCCGCCGAACAGGCTGACCTGGCCGATCAGACCGAAGTCCGGGGTGGCGACCGGGTTGCCCGGCCACTTCGGCGTGGTCAGGCCCCAGGACGGCACCTTGGCGACCAGGTCGATGATCACCGCGAGGACGGTCATCGCCACGATGGAGATCAGGATCGCGCCCGGCACCTTGCGGACGATCAGCGCCAGGGTGAGCAGCACGCCCAGCACGAAGACCAGCACCGGCCAGCCGGTGAGGTGACCGCCCGTACCGAGCTGGAGCGGAACGGTGGTCTGGGCGATGTCCGGGATACGGGTGACGAAGCCGGAGTCGACCAGGCCGATCAGCATGATGAACAGGCCGATACCGATGGCGATGGCCTTGCGCAGCCCGTAGGGCACCGCGTTCATCACGCGCTCCCGCAGACCGGTGGCGACCAGCAGCATCACCACGAAGCCGGCGAGCACCACCATGCCCATCGCGTCCGGCCACGACATGCGTGGCGCGAGCTGGAGCGCGACGACCGTGTTGACGCCGAGCCCGGCCGCCAGCGCGATCGGGACGTTGCCGATCACGCCCATCAGCAGGGTGGTGAAGGCGGCGGTGAGCGCCGTGGCCGTGACCAGCTGGCCGTTGTCCAGGTGGTGCCCGTACATGTCCTTGGCGCTGCCGAGGATGATCGGGTTCAGGACGATGATGTACGCCATCGCGAAGAACGTGGCGAAACCGCCCCGGATCTCCCGCGCGACGGAACTGCCGCGCTCGGAGATCTTGAAGTAGCGGTCGACGGCGCCGAAGGAGGGCTTACCGCCCGGCTGTTCGGGGGTAGGAGCCTGGGCCGTGGCCGAGGTGGGCATGCGAGTCCTCTTCACCATTCAGGGTTCCCCCGAGCCCTTTTGGAGTTTCGTACGAACAGAAACAGTCAAAGACAAACCGCTTCAGTATGAACGTATGAAGCCTAGATCGCTATCTCCGCGCGTAGATATTCACCGAATGTCCGTGCGGCAGCGGGCTGCCGGACGTGGTGTGGCGCCTCGTAAGCTGTGCCCATGACGAAGTGGACCCCCAAGCACGAAGCGCCGGAGCCCCTGGAGGGGCCCGTGGTCGCCACCATCACCGGCGGCACGATCGTGTGGTTCGTCCTCTTCCTGGTCCAGCTCCCCTTCTACGGCTGGTTCGAGGACCACGGTCACCTGTGGTGGGTGTGGACCTGTCTGGCCGGGGCCGGCCTCGGCCTGATCGGCATCTGGTACGTGCGCGGGCGGGACGCCGCGATCAAGCGGGCGGCCGCCGAGCGGGAGACCGTCCCCGCCGAGTGACCTCCGGGTCGCGATCTCCGGGTCGAGTGATCGCCGGGTCGTGCGGGACCCCTGGACGGAATGCGGATTCCGTGTTGTCATGCCCACTGCTGTCCGATGACAACGTTGTTTTCGCACGCTGACAACGTTGCCCTGAACCACCCCTGAGCACGTCCGGCCCACCACCTCAGAGGTTTCTGCATGACATGGACACGGCATTTCGGTCGCTTCATGGCGGGGACACTGGCGGCGACCGCGCTGCTGGCCACCCCCGCCCACGCGCAGGCCGACCCGCCCGCCCGGCTGACCGACCTCGTCAATCCGTTCATCGGCACCCAGAACGAGGGCAACACCTACCCCGGCGCGGCGGTGCCGTTCGGCATGGTGCAGCTCTCCCCCGACACCGGCCACAACACCGGCTACGACTACGCCCAGGACCACATCCGGGGCTTCTCCCTGGTGCACCTCTCCGGTGTCGGCTGCGGCCTCGGCGGTGACCTCCCGGTGCTGCCCACCACGGGCGACGTCACCACCACCGACTACGCGAAGTACGCCGCGAAGTTCAGCCACGACGACGAGTCCGCGAGCCCCGGCTACTACCGCGTCGGCCTGGACTCCGGCATCGAGGCCGAGCTGACCGCGACCGCCCGCACCGGTGTGCAGCGCTACACCTTCCCGGCCACCGACAAGGCCAACGTCCTGCTCAACGCGGGCCAGTCGCTGCACACCAAGGTCGCCACCGAGGTCGAGATCCTGGACGACCACACCGTGCGCACCAAGCTCACCGGCCGCGGCTTCTGCCAGGACACGGTCCCCTACACGCTCTACACGGTCACCCGCTTCGACCGCCCCTTCACCGCCCACGGCACATGGACCGGGTCCACGGTCACCGACGGCGCGAAGACCGGGGCGGACGGCGCCTATCTGCGGTTCGACACCCGGAAGGACCGCACGGTCGAGGCCACCACCGCGCTGTCCTACGTGGACGCGCGGGGCGCGCTCGGCAATCTGCGCGCCGAGGGCGGCCGGTCCTTCGACGCGGTGCGCGGCGCGGCCCAGCGGGCCTGGGAGGACCGGCTGGACGACGTACGGGCGCACGGCGGGAGCGACACGCTGCGCCGGACCTTCTACTCCTCGCTGTACCGCTCGTTCCTGGCGCCGAACATCGGCAGCGACACGGACGGCCGCTACACCGGCTGGGACCAGAAGATCCACCGCACGCAGGGCTTCACCTACTACCAGAACTGGTCGCTGTGGGACACCTACCGCACCCAGTCCCAGCTCCTCTCGCTGCTCGCGCCGCGTGAGGCGCGGGACATGGCGATCTCGGTGATCCGGATCGACGAGGAGAGCGGCTGGCTGCCCAAGTGGGGCTACGGCACGGTCGAGACCAACATCATGACCGGCGACCCGGTCACGCCGTTCCTGACCAACGCCTATCAGCAGGGCCTGCTGCACGGGTGGGAGGAGCGGGCCTACAGGGCGCTGAAGAAGAACGCGGACGGCGTGCCGCCCGCCGGCTCGCCGGCCGTGGGCCGGGAGGCCAACCGGGAGTACCTCGCCGACGGCTTCGCCCCCTACGTGAAGGACCGCCCGCACGCCAAGCCCGGTGACTCGGACTACGACCACGGGGCGTCGGCCACCCTGGAGTACGCGCTCTCGGACGCGATGCTGTCCCGGATGGCCCGGGACCTCGGGCACCGCGCCGACGCGGACCGGTATGCGGCGCGGGCGCAGAACTACCGGAAGATCTTCGACCCCTCGACCGGCTTCTTCCGCGCCCGTGACGTCTCCGGCGCCTTCACCGGACCCGCCGACCCCGCGAAGAGCGAGGGCTTCCACGAGGGCACGTCCTGGCAGTACCAGTGGCTCGTGCCGCAGGACCTGCCCGGCATGGTGGACCTGGTCGGCGGCAAGCAGGCGGCCAACGACCGGCTCGACTCCTTCTTCGCCTACGGCCAGTTGACCGAGGACCCGGCGAAGACGGCCCGCGAGGTGTGGGTGAACGGGCCGTACGACTACTACAACGCGGACAAGTACAACCCGCAGAACGAGCCCGACCTGATCGCGCCCTACACCTACCT